>DATBWB010000209.1 GCA_036514995.1 Candidatus Acidiferrales bacterium | reverse complement strand
GCCCAGTCGACGAATGACCTTCCACCCCACTCCAGCCCAGCAACGTTTCCTCGAAGCCGCCCTTAACCCCAATGTCTCCAAGCGCATCCGCGCCATCAGCCGCGCCGCCCACGTCCATGAATCTAGCTGGCGCACCTGGAAGCACAACCCGGCCTTCCTGGCCTGGTACCGCTTGTGGTGAGCTTGCCGAACCACGATGCCTGGGAAAGCCGCGCCGCATCCTGCAGTTGGTTGCTCGACAAAATCGGCCCCGCCGCGGCGGGCCCGGCACGATTTCCGCCCGCCGCGGCGGGCCATGCAGGGAAAGTACTCCGCGTCGCCGCCCGGGTTGCCTCACCCGCCACCCACTCACCGTCATCATCCGCGCACCCCGTCCCCTCCCGAAGCCTTCGCCCCGATATATCGGGGCAAGCCCCGATCTCCATATCAAGTCTCAAACAGTGATCGGGGCAAGGGACGAGGCCTCGGGAGCACCCCCCCAAAAAGCGCGAAAAAAACCGCGCTCGCTGGACACCAACAGCCGCACCGGGCGCCATGCAAAACAACATCGGGACTCGCCCCGAGGCCTCGGGAGCACCCCCCCAAAAGCGCGAAAAAAACCGCGCTCGCTGGACACCAACAGCCGCACCCGGAGTTTATCCCGATTCAATCGGGACCATGCAAAACAACATCGGGACTCGTCCCGAGGCCTCGGGATGAAAGGTGGCATCAGCAGCCCCCATTTTCAGGGCAGTTTCCATCGTTTCGGTCGCCCCGGCGACCTCGATGGCGGCCCGCCGCGGCGGGTTCGCATCTAAGATTTCACATTTCTTCAAAAACGAGGTCGTCGTTAGTGGGGTAGGTTTCGACGGCGGCCTGCCGCGGGGGCCACGCAAAGACAATTTGATCGAGTGTTTTCCCTTCGGAAGGAATCAGGTTTTTCTCTCCGGCCCGCCCCGCAGAGCGGGACCGGTCCGGACGCACTCTTTTCCGACCATCTCCAGTTCATGTCCGTAGGTGGTGAGAAACAGTTCGAGCGATTCCTTTTCTTTTTTGAGATAAGCGCGGTTGCGCATGGCGAGCATTTCGAAATCCACCTGGTTGGCATCGAACATCGGGCCGTCAATGCAGGTGAACTTCACTTCGCCGCCGACGCGCACCCGGCAAGCACCGCACATCCCCGTGCCATCCATCATGATGGGATTCAGGCTGGCGAAGCTCTTGAGGTTGGCTTCCCGCGTCAGCTTGGCTACCGCCCGCATCATCGGCAGCGGGCCGACGGAGACAACGGCATCGATGGTCACTCCCTGTTGAATCAGATCAGCCAGGGCATTGGTGACAAATCCCTTGCGGGCATAGGTTCCGTCGTCGGTGGTGACGTAGAGCTCGTGGGAGGCGGCTCGCATCTCCTCTTCGAGAATGACGAGGTCACGGGTGCGCGCCCCGACAATGCCGATGACGTGGTTGCCCGCTTCCTTGAACTCCCTGGCAATGGGAAGAATTTCAGCGGCGCCCACACCGCCGCCGATGCAGATCACTGTCCCGTAGCGAACAATCGGGACAGGCAGGCCGAGCGGGCCGCAAATGTCGGTAACCGAATCGCCCGCTTTCAACCGAAGCATGTGGTAGGTCGTCTTGCCGACTGCCTGGACGATCAGGGTGACTGTGCCGCGCTTCGAGTCCCATTCGACCAGTGTCAGCGGAATCCGCTCGCCTTCCTCGTGCACGCGCACGATCACGAATTGGCCCACCCGCGCCTTCCTGGCGATAAATGGCGCCTCGATGACAAACCGGGCAATCTGCCCCGATGGAATCGGGGCCAGATCTTCCTTCTCCAGGATTGGATACACCGTTCCCTCGCTAGTGCTTGCTCGCGTCTCCCCCGGTGGCAGGTGCCACCGGGCTCAGCGGACTGAGATACACAGCTCCCTCGCTAGTGCTTGCTCGCGTCTCCCCCGGTGGCGGGTGCCATCGGGCTCAGCGAGACTGCGTTTCCCCCCGTGGCGGGGGCCTGCCCGTCCGGCAGGTGGCCCACCGGGCTCAGCGGAAGGGTCGGGACGGGACTCTCCTTGGCCAACAAGTACTCCTGAATGGAAGCGGCGGCGCGCCGGCCGTCTTTCATGGCCAGCAAGACCGTGGAGCCGCCGCGAATGACGTCGCCGCCAGCAAAAATTCCGGCCAGCGAAGTTTCGCCTCGCTCGTCTGCCTGGATGGTGGTTCGCTTGGTCACTCGCAGCTCGGGCGTCGTCCGCTGGATAATGGGATTGCAACCCTGGCCGATGGCCACGATGACGGTATCCACGTCCATCCAGAATTCCGAGCCCAGCATGGGTTCAGGCCGGCGGCGTCCCGAAGCATCGGCATCGCCGAGCTGCATCTGGATGCACTGCATGCGGTAGATGCGATTGTTCGCATCAGCTTCGAGCTTCACCGGCGCGGCCAGGAAATGGAATTCGATGCCCTCTTCCATGGCGTGTTTGACCTCTTCCGCGCGAGCCGGCATCTCCACTTCCGAGCGGCGATAAAAGACGTAAACCTTCTCCGGCCCCATGCGCAGGGCCACCCGAGCGGCGTCCATCGCCGAGTTGCCGCCGCCCACCACCACCACCCGCTTGCCCACTTCTATAGGCGTGTCGCAGTCAGGAAACTTCCAGCCGCCCAGCAGATTGACGCGGGTGAGAAATTCATTGGCGGTATAGACCCCGAGATAATCTTCGCCGGGGATGTCCATCAGGTAAGGGTGGCCGGCGCCGGTGCCGATGAAAATGGCATCGTATTCTTTGCGCAGCTCTTCGATGGTGCACGTCATCCCCACGACAAAGTTGGTCACAAAGACCACTCCCATCTTGCGGACGCGATCAATTTCGGCATGGAGCACTTCCCGGGGCAAGCGAAACGGCGGGATACCATAAACGAGCACGCCGCCCAGTTCATGGAGCGCCTCAAAGACGGTCGCCTGGTGTCCCAAGCGAGCCAGTTCACTGGCGCAGGTGAGGGAAGCCGGCCCCGAGCCGATAATCGCCACTTTCTTGCCCGTGGGGGGATCGCAAGGGGTCTCGCGGATGCCGCGCACGGCCATGTCGTAGTCGGCCACAAAGCGTTCCAGGTCGCCGATGGCAACGGGCGACCGTTTGAGGCCAACGACGCATACCTTCTCACAGTAGTTTTCCTGCTGGCAGACGCGGCCGCAAATCGCCGGCAGAAGATTGGTTTCCTGAATCTTGTCGGCTGCCCCGCAGATGTCTCCGAGCAAAATAAGCTCAAGGAAGTCGGGGATGAGGACATTCACCGGGCAGCCTTCGACACACTTGGGGTCCTTGCAGCGGATGCAGCGCAGGGCTTCCGCCTGCGCCTGCTCGAGAGTGAAGTCCAGCTTCACTTCCGTAAAGTTGCGGGCACGCACCGCCGGATCCTGTTCCGGGGCATGCTGCCGCGGTGTTTTCGGGCTGGGAGTGGGAAGTTTCAGCTCGGCCGGCCCGGCCGGGGGCGGGGTTGCGGAAACATGCTCCGCGCCAGCCGAGTTGCGCTCCGCATCGAGAGCGTCATTCGTCTTCGGCGTCCTGGGTTGACCCTTGTTCATAGCTCTTGTTCTGTGCCGGGATTCCCAGCGCGGGGATGGCGGCCAGGAACTCTTTCCGAAACAACCGAGGCTCGAAAGAGCTGGCCAGTGGGGCGGTTGCTCCGGCCGTCGGCCACGCGAGCGAACTCAAGAAAAGGGCGGACGCAGAAATACTTTTCGCCGCTGGCTCCTTTCCCCTTCTGTTGCGTGCGATTTCCGTTCGATTTCTTTTGACAGCGCGGCGGTAAGAGGTGTTTCCCAGCGCTGCCGCTAGTTCGCGCGCGCCTGGCCTTTCGCAAGGAGTTCCTCCTTTGACTCAACGTGCTGGGGATCGACCGGAATGCAATCAATTGGACAAACCTTGACGCACTGCGGCTCGTCGTAGTAGCCGACACACTCGGTGCATTGTTCCCAATGGATGAGATAGATGTTGTCACCGGCGGTGATCGCCGTATTAGGACAGACCGGCTCGCAGGCGCCGCAGTTGATGCATTCCGTAGAAATGGTCATCGCCATGGGGAAGGCTCCTCCGATAAAGGGGAAGGACGGGATGAAAGGCGCGCTTCGGAATCGAGCGCCCGCCGGACCAAGGCCAGCAACTCAACGTCCTTGACGGGCTTGGTGGCATAGTCAAAGGCTCCGCAGTTCATGGCTTCGAGATAGCTTTCCACGCCGCCGCCCGCAGTCAAAATGATCACCGGGATGGAACACTTCCGCTTCCGCAGGTCGCGAAGCAGGTGAAGGGCATCGTTCCCCGGGAGGCAGAGGTCGGAGATCATTAGATCCACCGGCTCTCTTTCCAGTTGAGCGAGCGCCTCAGCCGTACTGGCTGCCGTCCGCACCTGATAGCCGTTTTGGGCGAGGACTCGCTCCAGGGCTTGGAGAAAGACGGGGTCATCGTCCACCGCGAGAACCGTTGCCGTCCCGTTCCGTTGCGCAAGTTCTGCTGCCATGACTTCACTACTCGGGCGCGTGATTCCCGGTTCGTGGGTGCAACGCCGATGCCGGAACCAGCCCACCGGCGCTCCGGCCAACCTGCTGATTACAAGCTGGTTAG
>DATBWB010000208.1 GCA_036514995.1 Candidatus Acidiferrales bacterium | reverse complement strand
CGTCGGATGTGCTATATTCGAAGCTTCGCATCTTCCCGGGCGGCCATTCGGTGGACGGGAGCTTGCATGCGAGGAGAGCTTGGCAAATCGCCTGCGTATTTCCGCCATTTCCTACCTGAACACGGCGCCCCTCGTTTGGGGTTTCACCGAGGGCTCCGGGCGCGGCCGCTTTGATCTCTCTTTTACCATTCCCTCCCTGTGCGCCGATGAGCTGCGCCACGGCAAGGCCGACGTTGGGCTTCTTCCTTCGATCGAATACCAGCTCATCCCTGACCTCGTCATCGTGCCGGACATTGCCATCGCCGCCAAAGAGGAAGTCCGCAGCATTGTGCTGGTGAGCCGGAAGCCGGTTACGGAGATTCGCTGCGTGGCGCTCGACCAAAGCTCGCGCACCTCGGTCGCCCTTTTGAAAATTCTGTTTCGCAAATACTATCGCGTTGAACCCGAGTACGTGTCCGCTGCCCCGGACGTGGATGCCATGCTCGCCATCGCCGATGCTGCCTTGGTGATTGGCGATCCGGCATTGAAGTTCCCTTCGCCCCGAGCGGTCGGTACCGAGCGCCCCGAGCGAAAGCCCGAGGACGGATCACGTTATCTTTTCGACCTTGCATCCGAATGGCGACGTTGGACCGGTCACGCCTTTGTCTTTGCCTTTTGGGCTGGCAGGGCGGAAGTCATCACTGCCGAGGTAGTTCGCGCCTTCCAGGAGTCGAAGCGCGAGGGGCTTGCCCATCTCGAGGATATCTGCTCCCAGGAAAGCCTCCGGCTGGGGATGACGCGGGAGGAGGTTCGCCGCTACTTGACCGAGAACGTCGATTTTTCTTTCGACGAGGAGAACCGCCGCGGATTAGAATGTTTTTATCGCCTGGCGGAAGATACGGGGTTGATCAAGGAGGTGCGCCCGTTGCGCTTTGCCGGCTTGCCGGGCAAGCCGACTCTGCTAGAAGCGCGCGCCTTCCCATCCGGCAGGGAGGCTTGAGAATTCCATGCTGGCGGCGACGACAGCAAAATCAAACGAGGCGCTCGAGCTTTTCCGCTCCGACGATCTCATCGGCATCGGCATGGCGGCCGACGCCGTTCGCAAAAAGAAGCACCCGGGCAACATCGTCACCTACATCGTGGACCGCAACATCAACTACACGAATTTTTGCACCGAGTACTGCACCTTCTGCGCCTTCTACCGGCCGATGGGCTCGAAGGACGGCTACCTCCTGCCCTTTGAGACGATCTTCGAGAAAATCCAGGAGACTCTCGACCTGGGCGGAACCGGCGTACTGATGCAGGGCGGGCTCCACCCCGACCTTCGCATCGAGTGGTACGAAAACCTTTTCCGGTCCATCAAGCGCCGCTTTCCCCGCATTCATCTCCACTGCCTTTCCGCCCCGGAGGTTCTCAACATCGCTGAACTTTCCGCGCTTCCGCTCCGCGACACGATTGCCCGGCTGCGGGATGCCGGTCTCGATTCGATTCCCGGCGGCGGCGCTGAAATTCTCGACGATGAAGTCCGGTTCAAAATCGCCCGGCTCAAGTGCACCACCGCCGAATGGCTTGAGGTGCATCGCACCGCCCATCAGCTCGGCATGCGCACCACCGCCACCATGATGTTTGGCTGCGGCGAGACGCTCCACCACCGCGTGAACCACTTTGACCGCATCTACCGCCTGCAAGAAGAGACCGGCGGCTTTACCGCCTTCATCCCCTGGACCTTCCAGCCGAACCATACCGCGCTCGGCGGGCGCGGCTGGGACGAGGCCACCTCGGTGGACTACCTGAAGACGCTCGCCATCAGCCGCATCTTTCTCGACAACTTCGACAACATTCAGGCCTCTTGGGTCACGCAAGGGCTCAAGATGCTACAGATTGGCCTCCGCTTCGGCGGGAACGATGTGGGCAGCGTCATGATCGAGGAGAACGTAGTCGCTGCCGCCGGCACGCGCAATTGCACCACCGAGCAAGAACTCCGCCGCATCATCCGCGAGGCCGGATTCATCCCCATGCAGCGCGATACGCTCTACCGGACAATGTTTTTGAAATAGGCCGTCGCCTGAGCGCCCGCCGTTATCCGTCCACCCCAGCGGTCGAACGGTTTACCATTTACGGCTAGTGCCGTTCCAACTTGATGAGCCTATACATCTCGATCCTGTATGATCAATAAAGCATGCCGTGTGACTTACGGAAAATGGCCCCAAATAGTTGGAACGGCACTAGCCGCCTTTCTGGCGGGGCGAACCATCCAGCGCCCGATTCGCCAGCCGGTCGGCCTCGCGGTTCCTTTCGCGCGGCACGTGACGTATCTCGAAACGCTCAAGCTTCTGGATCAGCGCCTTCGCCCGCTCGTGATAGGGCTTCAGCGCGGCGCTTCTTACTTTATAAGAGCCTTGAATCTGCCGCACCATCAGCTCGGAATCAGAATGCACCCGCAGGGAGCAAAACTTCTTTTTGGCTGCGAATTCGAGTGCGGCCAGAAGCCCCCGGTACTCGGCGACATTGTTGGTGGCCTCGCCGATGGCCCGGGCCAGCGGCTCGATCACCGTCCCATCCTGACGGCGAAAGACAACGCCGTAGGCAGCCGGACCAGGATTCCCGCGGGCGGCGCCGTCAATTTCTACCGTGATCATTTCTTCAGGCGAAGATTTTTTCATCTTCTGTTTTCTCTTTTCTATTTTCTATCTTCTGGTAACTGCCTCTGGGCTGGGCAGCCAGGGTGCTCGCACTGAAGGCTTCAGCCCGAGGGCTCGCCCTGAAGTGAACGTTCCGCCGCGAATGGGAAATTCGGTCAAGCGCCTTCCGAGGCGCTCACCCCGCCACGGCGGGTTCGAGGTAGTAGAGGATGCGGCTGCAACTATCGCAGGTTTGCACCTGCTGGCTGGTCTTGACTTCGCTGAAGACCTGAGGGCGCAAGCGCACATTGCAGCCGGTGCACATTTCGTCTCGCGCCTCGGCCAGGGCCAGGCCCCGTCGCAGCCGCGCAATCCGGTGGTAGCGATCGAGCAGGTCGGAATCGATCTGGACCGTCCATTCCCGGCGCAGCGCCTCCTGGCGGGCAAAGTCGTCTCGAGCGGCGGTGCGCTCTGCTTCGAGTTGCCCTTGTTCCTGCTTCGCCCAAGCCTCCGTTTCCCGGAGCAGCCGCTCGTCCTCTTTCACTTCCCGTTCCAGGTTTTCCGTCTCCTCCATCTTGACCAGGACGCGGTCCTCCGCCTTGCGGATTTCTTCCTCCACCGCCTGGATTTCGTGTTGCAAGGCTCGATAGGCCTCGTTGGTCTTCACGGCAAGCATCTGGTCTTTGTATTTGGTTACCTTCTCGCGCCACGAATCCACGTCCAGCTCGAGTTTCTTGCGCTCTTTGTGCACCTGGGTCGAGCGCTCGCGCGCCGCGTCAAGCGCCTTCTTGGCCCGCTCCAGCCGGGCTTCGATTTCTTTCAGTTTTGCCGGGAAAATCTCGAGTTGCGCCGTGAGTTCGGCGATGCGCAGGTCGGTCTTCTGCAGCTCAATCAGCCGCTTGACGTCGGGATGCATTGCCCGCGAGTACCATGGAAGCTTCCGTGTGAAAGTGAACCCTTTTCATTGTAGCAAGCCCGCGTTCGGGCAAGCAAGCTCAGGCAGGGTCAAACAAGGCTGCCGCTCACGGCTCGCCCGAATCGGGCTCGCTAGAGCTTGATCCAGCACCACTCCTTGGTGAGCGGCGTCTTGTTCATGATGACGCCGCGCTCCTTCGTGGCCCGGACGTTGTTCGAGTGGTTGTAGCCGTAGCCGCCTTCGGGGTTGTAGAGCCCGGGCTCGTTCGAAAACATCATGTTCTCTTCGATCACCGTGTCATCGCCGAGGGCGAGGTAAGGCGCCTGGTGGCCTTCCATCCCGGCTCCGTGGGCGGGCCGGTGATAGACGTATTTTTCGAGACCGGCATCGATCGCCATCTTCAAGACTTTTTCCGCCACCTCCTGGCAGCGCGTGCCGGCTTTCGCGAGTTCAGCCTGGGCAAGCGTCATCCGGGTGTGCACTTCCCATAACTTTTTCTGCTCGTCGGTCATCGGCGCAATGTGCAGGGCGCGGTAACCCTCGCCGCCATACCCGCCGATGTTGATCAGGGTAGCAATCTGGACGGCGTCGCCGCGGGCAATCTTTTTGTAGAAAAACTGGTTGGGGTGGGGATAGGCGGTGGCGACGCCCGCCCGACACCCGAACCCGAGCCGGATGCCGACGCCGGTGTGGGGCTTGCCGTCGAGCTTCAGGACTTTCATCAGTTCGTGCGTGCCGAACTCCTCGGTGGCGTGGCGGACGTCAAAGTCGGTGGCGTCGGTGCCGCGCTCGAGGATGTAGTCGCGGGCGAAGGCCAGCATGCGGTCATGCAGGTCAATCGCCTGCTGGGTCAGCGCAATCTCCTCCGGGGTCTTCACCTGCCGCATGTGGAGGAGGTCTTTGCTGATGTCCGTCAAACGGGCTTTCGGCAAGGTTTTTTTGAAGCGTTTGGCGAGCGAAGGCGCCGGCTCCAGGTCAATCCCCAGTTTGCCCTTGCCAAAACCTCGCCGGGCGATTCCCCGGAGCGCCCATTCGAAGAGGTCTTTTTTCTTGCCCGCCGTCCACTGGACCTTGTTGTATTCACCGGCGTGGGGAAAGTCGAAGTACCACTCAAAATCCTTCACCCACCAGCTCGCCATCATGTCCCGGTCGAGGCCGGGAACGAAGGCGGCCGGCTCGCCCCTCGCCGGCACAAAGAGGTAGTT
>DATBWB010000207.1 GCA_036514995.1 Candidatus Acidiferrales bacterium | reverse complement strand
TCGCCGCACCGGCAGGAGATGCGTCGTAAAAATCAGACTTTCGGCCTCGAGGCCCAACTGCTCCAGAATCTCCGGCGTGTGCCGGTGGCGGAAAAGGTTGTAGGCGCGGAAATTGCCCTCGACCTCGACAAAGTGGGTTTCGAGGCGCGGCTCTTTGCCTGCTCCGGAGACGCCCGATTTGCAGTCGCAGACGATGCCGCGGTCGAGGTCAATCCAGCCGGCGGTGCGCAAAGGAAGCAAGGCCAGCAGTACCGAGGTCGGGTAACAGCCGGGATTGGCCACGAGCTGCGCCGCAGCAATTTCCTCGGCATGCTGCTCCGGCAAGCCGTAAATGGCTCGCCCCGGGCTATTCGGGACTCGCGGGAGATAGTTGCCGTTCACGGTGAACCCGTTCCGATGAGCGATGCCGTACCAGCGCTCAAATTCCTCGGTGCTCGAAAGCCGAAACGCCGCGCTCAAGTCCACGACCCGAATGCCTTGTTCGAGGAGGGGCGGAACCAGTTTGAGAGAAACTTCGGGCGGGGTGGAAAGAAAAACCAGTCCCACCGAGCGCTCGCGCAGAAGCTCGGTGGAAAAAGGCACGCACTCGGGCAGCGCGAGGCCGCCGAGGCGGGGAAGCAGTTCAGCCAGCGGGCGGCCGGCGTTGCCGTCGCGCACCACCGGAACCACGTCGCTGATTCGGGGATGCCGCAGCAGCCGGGAAACAAGCTCCGCCCCGGCGTAGCCCGCCGGGCCAACCACCGCTACCGCGTAAGATTTGACCGTCCCGCCCCACGGAATGGCGGTTTCTCTTCGCCTCCTCCGCCTCTGTGGTAAGAATTCCTTCTCCCGAGGCTTCGGGATAGTGGACTTGCTCACTTGGCCGCCTCCCGGAGGTGCTTTTCGACGGCGAGGGCCTTTTTTCGAGACGGGGTGATGACCAGGACGGTGTCATCGCCGGCGATCGTGCCGACGACTTCGGACCACTGTTCGTTATCGAGGGCGGCAGCCAATGCGGGAGCGGCCCCAGCCGGAGTTTTCAGCACGAGCAGGTTGGCCGCCGGGCGAACCTCAAGAAGAAAATCGTGCACCGCCAGCGCGAGCCCGGCCGGCGGGGAGGTGGCTTCGGGCGTGCCGGGGAGGGGCTTATAGCCCGACGGAGTGCGCACCAGATGCAATTCTTTGAGGTCGCGCGAAAGGGTCGCCTGGGTGACGTTGATGCTGTTCCGGTGCAAGCGCCGGCGCAGCTCTCGCTGGCTGCGGATGGTCTCGTGGTGGACGAGCGATAGGATCCGGCTGTGGCGCTGCAGCTTCTCCATGCAAATTAATACAAAATCGTGCATGTTTATACGGACTGGCGGAGCGATTGTCAAGTAAAAATGCAAGGTTTGAATATTTTCCGGATTGCGGTTGACGCGGTGCGTAGGGGCGCAAGGGCTTGCGCCCTGTGGGGCGGACGCCGTCCGCCCCTACGGCTTATGAATCCACCGGGCGCCTTCTTCGTCCACGAGCAGCACCCCTACAAGAGGCTTTTCGGCCGTGGCAGGTCCCGTCGCGCTGGCACGGGAATCGGTGGAGGCTTGGAGCAAAGCGCGGCAGAAGTCAGCGGCCTGTTGCGCCGTAATCTTTTTGCCTTTGCCTGCCCTAGTACCGTACGGTACAGGGCCTGCCTTGCGGGCAGCGAGCACGAGTGCCATTGAGGGTTGGCTCCAAAGTTTTTCAAGCGCCGGGTCATGCGCTTCGAGGCGCTCAAGCAGTTCGAGCAGGTTGCCTGCCTCGGGATAACCCTCCTCGGCAAAGGCGATTCCCTCGGGCGATTTGAGCAGGTCTCGGGTGCGGGAGCGTTCGAGCCGGGTGTGATAGAAGTTTTCCGCGAGCCACTCCTGGGTGAAATCGTAGCGAGCCGTCCAGACGGCCGGCCCGTCCTCGCCCCAGCCGACCCAGAGCACCGACAGAAGCGGCGCCCCTTTCGGCACTTCCGCTTTGGAATGGTAATCCACCGCATAATCATGCAGTTTTTCAGCGATGGCTTCGGTCATCACCTCAATGTGAGTGACGGTGCTCTGACCACGATCCAATCGGGGCTGGCCCAAGGTCGGCCGCGGCTGATCGTCCGGCTTGCCGGAGTCGCCTGTGGATGGACGGGCCCGGGCAGCGCTCCCGAGCCAGGTTTGCGCCTCGATCCCCGGAGCATTTTCGTCCATCAGGTCAAACCACTCGACCGCGCCGGTGAGGATGGCCAGTGATCGGCCGCCAACCGGCACCACCACCGGGAAGCGCGCGTCCCCTCGGCCCGCCGCGGCGGGCGCGGGGTAAACTTTCTGTGCGTTGGCCGTGTCCATCGCTACGACCACGTATTTGTCGGTGGCGGCAAGCAGGATTCGGCCGTGAGCAAAGACGGGAGCCAAATAGCGGTAGGCCGATTTTTGCTGGGCGGTGACTGGGAAGGGTGCGGCAAGCACGGCAAATATGACGAACGCGGCCAATAAACTACCAGGGCGAGGGACAAAAACATGACCCTCACCACAGAGGCACAGAGGGCGCTGAGAACGAGAGGGAGGCAGAGGAAGCAAAGGATGTAGAGGATGCAGAGGATGGGGAGAGGTTTCAACGGAGCTGCTGAGGCGATGGACAAGAATGTGGAGAAACCGGGTCACGGGGGTAACCTAGGGAATTTTTCCTTCACGCTGTTTTTGAGCGATGGCCTGGATGGCGGTGATGGCGATGACGTTGACGATGTCGGCGACCGAGCAGCCGCGAGAAAGATCGTTGGCGGGCCTCGCCAGGCCCTGGAGAATGGGCCCGAGCGCCGTTGCTCCGGCCAGCCGCTCCACCAGCTTGTAGGCGATATTTCCGGAATTGAGGTCAGGGAAGATGAGCGTGTTGGCCCGGCCGGCCACGGGGCTGCCCGGCGTTTTGCTGGAAGCGATTTCGGGCACCAGCGCCGCGTCGGCTTGCAGCTCACCGTCCAGGCACAGGTCGGGCGCGCGTTGCTTCAAGATCTTTACTGCCTCCACGACGTGGGCCAGCCCGGGTGCGTCCGGGGCGGCGCTGCCTTTGGTGGAAAAGGAAAGCAAGGCCAGGCGCGGCTCGACTTCGAGAAAGGCGCGGGTATGGGCGGCGGTGGCGATGGCGATTTCAGCGAGCTCGCTGGCTGAAGGCCGTGGGACGACGCCGCAATCGGCAAAAAGCAACGCGCCCTCGGCGCCGTAGATGGGCCTGGGCAAGATCATCAGGAAAAAACTGGAGACGAGCGAGCATCCCGGCGCCAGGCCGATGGAGTGCAGCGCTGCGCGCACCGTTTCCGCGGTGGTGTTGGTGGCGCCGCCCACCGAGCCGTCGGCAGCGCCCTCGGCCACCATGAGGTCGGCAAAATAGAGGGCGCGCGTGGCGGTGGCGCGAGCCTCCTCCTCGGTGATTCCCTTGGCCCGGCGGCGCTCGAAATAGAGCCGGGCGTAGCGCTCGCGGTCGGGCGACGCGGCCGGATCGACAATGGAAATGCCCGGGAGCTGGGCGCCCAGCGTATCCGCCCGGGCGCGAATGACGTCGGGCTTGCCCAGCAGGGTGAGCCGGGCAAAACCATCGCGGGCAACTTCCGCTGCCGCCCGAAGGGTGCGCGGCTCTTCGCCCTCGGGCAGCACAATGTGCTGCCTATAGGCTCGTGCACGATTCTTGAGAGTTTCGAGCAGGTGCATGCCGCCCCGGAGAGTAGCACACCGCCAAGGTGCGTAAAAGCTGGGGCATTAGGAATGAGGCAAAGGAAGCAAAGGAGGTAGAGGATGCAGAGGAAAAAGAGGAGTCACACGCCGCCGAGGCGCAGCGCTTTGGCTCGACAGGAGGGCCATGAAACTACTTGCTGAAAAGTTCCTCAACGAGCTTTGCGCGATCCATTTCCAGGTAGGAGGCTATGTCAGTTAGGAGGGCATTCAAGGTTCCGACTCTAAGTTGTTTGTGTGCGGGGATGGTGAGGTGATGCTCGCTTCCCTTAAGAGAGGAGGTTAGGCGCAAGTGACTGCCCGTTTGCCGCGTGATCTGATAACCGTAACGGCGGAGAAGAGAAGCTAGTTCGTGCCCGCCGGTGTCTCGGGGGAGCTTCAAGCCGGAATGACCTCATCTTTGACTAGGTGGAGACGAATCACACTCGGCTTGGTCTCCGGCTCGAAGTGGCAGCGCACCGCATCCCGAATCATGGTTTTCAGCTCTTCGAGAGTGTCCGCCTGTGTGTAGATGGAGTATCCGAGCGCACGTGCCTCGTAACCCCCCTCGGGCGACTCGGCGACCGCAAAGATGATTTCACTGTCGGCCATTCCCGGCCTCCTGTGCGCGATTATAACTCTTTCACTCGAATCTTGCCGGTCATAACCTGGTAGGGGCGCAAGGCCTTGCGCCCCTACGATGTCAGGAATGGGAAGAGGGGTGGCGCGGAGCGGCCGCTTCGCGCTTGCGGCGCACATCAATGCTCAACCGCTTGATCTTTTGATTCAGGGTGGAAAGCGGGACCTGGAAGCGCTCGGCCGCCTCCGTCTGATTCCAATTGGTGCGCTCGAGCATGTCCAGGATGACGCGCCGCTCGCACTCTTCTATGATGTCAAAGAGCGAAGGGTTGGCTTTCTCGCGGACAAGGGAAAGGAGTCGAGCCGCCGAAGCGCCATTGGCGGAGAGAAAATCGGGGAGCAACTCGGCGCCCATTTCGCTGCCGGGCGAGAGGACGATGGCCCGCTCGACCACATTTTCGACTTCGCGCACGTTGCCCGGCCAGTCGTAGTCGAGCAGGAGCCGCATCGCTTGCGGGGTGAACTGCCGGAGGGGCTTGCCGTTTTCTTGGCAATATTTGCGGGTGAAAAACTCGACCAGCAACGGGATGTCCTCTTTGCGCTCGCGAAGGGGCGGGAGATGGATGGTGATGACGTTGAAGCGATAGTAGAGATCCTCGCGGAAACGGCCATCGGCCACCAGCTTGCGCAAATCGACGTTGGTGGCGGCCAGGATGCGCACATCCACCTTGACGGTTTCGGTGCCGCCCAGCCGCATGAACTCGCGTTCCTGCATGACGCGGAGGAGTTTGGCCTGGGTCTCGATGCCGATGGTGCCGATTTCGTCGAAGAAGATGGTGCCCTGGTCGGCGGCCTCGAAAAGGCCCTTCTTGGAAGCCACCGCGCTGGTGAAGGCGCCCTTGACGTGGCCAAAGAGCGTCGATTCGAGCAAATCCACCGGCATGGCGCCGGTGTTGACGGGCACAAACGTTTTGTCCGCCCGCGGGCTGGCGGCGTGGATGGCCTTGGCGATCAACTCCTTCCCGGTCCCGCTCTCGCCGGCGATGAGCACGGTCGAGCGCGAGGGCGCTACCAGACTGACCAGGTCCAGGACGCGAAGCATCGGATCCGATTTTCCGACGATATTGGGGAAGTTGTAACGTTGCTTCAAAGCGCGCTTGAGCTGGAGGTTCTCTTCGCGCAGCCGGCGCTGCTGCATGGCCTGGGCGACCTGGGCCAGCAGTTCATCGTTGTTCCAGGGCTTGCTGATGTAGTCCTGGGCGCCGCTCTTGAAGGCGGCTCGGGCCATGTCGATCGAACCATAGGCGGTGATGAGAATGATGGGCAGGTCGGGATCGCGGCGGTGGAGGTCGTTCAGGAATTGGAGACCGTCCTTGCCCGGCAGGTTGACGTCGAGCAGAACCAGGTCAAACGGGCGCTCCTCGATATATTTGAGAGCCGTCTCCGCGTCCGGGGCGGCGCTGACCTCAAATCCCTCCGCGCCGAGGAGCAACTCGAGCCCCTCGCGGATTTCCGCTTCATCGTCAATGACCAGAACGTTTCCCCTAGACACGGGCTGCTTTCGCTTTCCTCGATACCGGGAACTCCAGGCGGAAGGCTGTGCCGCGACCCGGTGTGCTGGAGACATCAATCTTGCCGCAGTGTTCGCGGACAATGCCGTAGCTTACCGCCAGCCCGAGCCCGGTGCCGCGGAAGTTGGACTTGGTGGTAAAGAACGGATCGAAAATCTTGTGCAGGTGTTCCCGCCGGATGCCGACGCCGCTATCGTTGACCTCGATTTCGACGACCGAATCGCGGGTCATGGTCCGAACCTCGAGCACGCCGCCATTGGGCATGGCATCTTTGGCGTTCAAGAAAAGGTTCAAAAAGACCTGCTGGAGCTTGCCGTTGTTGCCGTGGATGGCCGGCAGTTCCGGTTCCAAATACTTGAGCACGCTGACGCGGCCGGTCTTGAGCTGGTGATCGAGCAGCAGGAGGGTATCTTCGATCACCCGGTTGAGGTTGACTTCGGCGAGCTGCGTGCCCGAGGTGCGGGAGAAGCTGAGCAGGTTATTGACGATCTCCGAAGCGCGGAAGGTCTGCTGGACGATCTTTTCAATCAGCTTCAGCCGCGGGTCGTTGCGATCCATCTGCTTGGCCAGCATCTGGACGTAGTTGGAAATCACCGCCAGCGGGGTATTGACCTCGTGGGCCACGCCCGCAGCCAACAAGCCGATGGAGGTCAACTTTTCCGCCTGCATCAACTGCTGCTCGAAGCGGACGCGCTGGCTGATGTCATCCAGGATGATCAGGCGGCCTTCCACCTGGCCGGACTTGTCGAGCAGCGGCGCCTGGCCGATGTTGACCACCAGTTGCTCGTGGCGGCGGTTCTCCAGGTAAAATTTGTAGAGGGTGGTGGAGCGGCCAGCATGGTCGGGGCCTCGGCCGGGAGGCTCGCCCTGGACGATGGCCAGCTCCTCCACCAGGTCAGCGGGGAAAATTTCTTCAAGCCGACGGCCCACGGCCTCCGACCGCGTCAGCCCGTAGAGCTGTTCCATCCGGGGATTCCAGGATTCGATCCGGCCTTCCAGGTTGACGGCCAGCAGGCCGACGTGGACCGATTCGATGATGTTTTCGCTGAAATCCTTGAGCTGCTCGATCTGCCTGGCCTTTTGTTCGAGCGACTGATAAAGCTCGGCATTCTCGACGGCGATGGCGACATAGCCGGCGATGGTTTGAAGCAGCTCGACGTCCTCAGTGGAAAGAAAATCTCCGTCCACTGTTTTGCCCAGACCGAGGAAGGCCACGGTGCGCCTCTGCATGCGGCACGGGATGTAATAGTGCAAATCGAGCTGGTCGAGGGAACGGCGGGCCCCGGGCGACAAGTCCTCCTCATTGCGAAGGGTTTCATAAAACAGGTAGCCGCGGTCCGCCCCGCCGTTGGTGCGGAGGAAGGCCAGGTCGAGCGGCTCGCGGTCATTCAACCCCAACGAGCGGATGAGCCGAAAGCCCACGCCGTCCTCCCTGTCAGGCAGGAAGATGGCCATGCGGTCAACGAGCAGGGTTTGGCTCAAGCGGTCGAGCACCGAGGCGAGCATGCGTTCGAGGTTCACCTCGCTCGAAAGGGTGCGGCCGAACTCGATCAAGGTGCGGCGATAGTCATAGCGGTCGCGGTAGAAGAAGCGGTCAATGCGGGCCTGAAACCAGTCGCGCACCGGCTGAAAAAGGATGGCGCCGATGATGATCGCGATGATAGCGCTCCACGGGCCGCCCTGGACGCTGGTTTGAAAGAGCGCCCCGAGGCCGGCGATGAGGCCGAAATAGAGGCCCACGATGGCTGCCGTCGCCAGGGTGTAGGCCACGCCGCGCTTGAAGATGATGTCCACGTCCATGAGGCGGTAGCGCACGATGGCGTAGCCGAAAGTAAGCGGCAGGAAAATCAGTGACAGCGCCGAAAACTTCATCCATGGCCGAATCGGCCAGCCCATGAAATAGGGAACGATGTAGCAGACCAGGAAAGGCACGATCGAGAGGAAGGTGCCGCGGGTCATCCACTTCATCTGTTGCTTCAGGACGACCGATGCGGCGCGACGGTAGCTCTGGGCCATGACGGCGGCGCCGATCAGGAAGAGCAGGCCAAGGTAGATAAACTCCATCCGGTCGAGCAGGTCGCGAGCGGCGACGGATGGCATCAACCAGCCGAGCCACTGGGTGGCGACCGCCAGGTGAAGCAGCCAGAGCAAAAGCGCGGGCAGATAGACCAGGCTCAGCCGCAAGCGCTTGAGCCAGCTCCGACGCCGCTCCGGAAACGTCAGCGCGAAATGGAGGAACACGGCCGGCTGCAGAAGCATGGCGGTGACGTTGCCCCAGTAAACGATCCAGTCAAAGGTGTTGAGCTTGCGCGAGTAGTGGAAGGAATAAAAGACGAAGGAGATCAGGCAGAAAATATAAAAGTGCACCGCCTTGGGGGCATTCCAGCGGCGCGCAAAGATGAAAAGGCCGATAAAGAGATAGAGCAGGCCGACGATGCGAAGATAGTGTTCGAGCGAAAAGCGGGTGTCGGGCGGGGTCAGCAGGACGCCGGCCTCAAAGGAGACATCGCGGCGGACCATCGCGTACCGGGCTTGTGCCCAGCTCCCGATGCGGAAAATATGGCGGGTGAGTTGGGTCGCGCGGCGGACAGGGAAAGCATTGATCGCCACCACCCGGTCGCCTGGCCGGATGCCGGCGCGGTCGGCGGGGCCGTTGGGCATGACCACGGCGGCAGTAACCCCGTTGGCCGAGTCCTGCCAGGCAACACCATCGTCCGGCGCCTGGTATTGGTAGCGCTGGACAAAGTTCAGCCCGCCGAAGATCATGGCTCCCAGCGTCAATAAGGCCAGGACGATGGCCGTCAAGCGCATTCGCGGGCTGTCCGTCATGGGGAAGCCTTTTCCCAGGGCCGAGCCGAAGCTAAAAAGCAAGTTAAGCAAGCCACGTGCCAGCCCTTCATCTTTCTGTATCCCCTAATTCCTTATTTGCCAACAGCCTAGAAACCTCTCCCCCTTCTCTCCCGCCGAAATCCGCAAATCGGTAAGAATTCTACAGATTTCTGTAAGAGGCGCGGAACCCCTAGAATTGGAAGCTGACGCTGCCGCGGAAGGTCCGAAACGCCGGAATCAAATAGATCACCCGACCATCGGAGGAGCGAATCGGGACATAGCCTTGGGCCAGCAGGTTCCGGAAATCCGCTCTGGCTTCAACCCGTCCCGCCGGAAAGACAAAGAAACCCGGCAAAGGCTGGCGGACTTCGAGGTTGAGATGAGAATCGGCGAGGGTGAACGACTCGTTGAAAACATCTGGAGGCGCCACCACGTCGCCTGAGATCCAGCGATAGCTCGCCACGACGCGCGTGCCGTATTGCGGCAGGCGGGTGACCACCCGGGCCATCAGCGATTGCTGGTAGCGCGAGTGAAGGAGATCGCGCAGCTCGGCGATGTCCGAGAGGGCGCGTGAGTGAGCCGTCAGCGCCCCAGCCAACCCATAGCCGAAAGAAGCCTCCCATTGGTCAGAGAATTTCCGGCTGTAGCCAACGCGGAAGCCGTTGGTGCGGACCCCGCCGCCATCGTAGGCAAAGCCGCCAGCCGCCAAGTCAGAAAGAAAGTTTGCCGGGTCGAGCGCCAGGCCGGCATCGCCTCGGCCACGCACCGAGGTATGATGCAATTGCTCGTAAAACGCGGCCGCTTGGAAGAGCGCGTTGGGACCCAAGCGTTGTTCATACCCGACCTCTTCGTATAAGCCGGTCTGGAAAATGGGCCGGCCATCGCGCAACATCATCGCCGGAAACTGATCCAGTTCGTTCAAGGCAGCGCGCAAAAGCGAATCGGGGGATGGAAGACCGCCGGGTTGAGTGGCGACGCGCAGGGTCAGGCGAGTGTTGGCGTTGACTTCATAAACGAGCGAGGCAGCCGGCAAGATCGCCTGCCGACGGCCGCCGAGCCCGACGGCCTGATATTCGACCTCGTAGCGCAACAAGAAGCTTCCGCCCAGCGGGATCTGACTGCCGTAACGGGTGCGGACGGCGCGGAAGTAAGGGACAGCGCCGGGGACATTGGAGCGCATGCCGCCAGGCATAAACGACTGCCGCAGGCTGAAGGAAGCATGCGAACCTTCTTCGAAGGAGCCGTTGGGCAACCATAGGGTAGAGAAAGCCGCCGCCAAGCCACGTTGGTAGCCAAAATCACCGGCAAATAGCAGCTTGGCGGTGCCGGCGAGATTGTGCTCATAGGCAAAGCCACTCCCGAAGGTGCCCAGGCTATGGTTTAACGAACCGCGCCGGCCTGTGCCGGAGCTGAGTTCGGCCATCATGCGGTCCTTCACGCGCCGCCCCGACTCGCCGCTACGCTTTCCCGCCTCTTGCACCTGGGGTTCTTCGCGTCCCACCATCCGCAAGACCGGCCGGCTGATGGGCGAGGTGCGCACCACCCACTTCCATTCGTCGGGGTCCACGTCGGCTTGCGCGGGCCGATGCAGAGCGCTGAGCGACGTGAGAATCGAGTCAAGACGAACCGTGAGGAAGCCGGGCCTTTTCAGGTCCACGGCTACGCGGCTCTTCACCGCCGGCAAGTAGCTGGCCAGGGTCACCCGGACGGAATAAAGCCCGGGCAGGAGGCGGTTGGCGGAGAAGATGCCGCGATCGTTGGTGAAGAGCTTGACGGGAGCGCCGCCCAGGCCGTGTTCGGAGATCACCCACACGGTGGCGCCCATCTGTGGGGTGCCGTTTTCATCCACCACTATGCCAGAGAGCTTTCCCCATGTTGGCGCGCGGCTCGCGCCGATGAGATCCGGGGCAGTGGCCGCCAGCAAGAGGCCGAGAAGGACAAGCATCTCCACCCCGAGCAAAGCCGGGACTCGGCGCGGCCCTGAACCGTACGGTTCAGGGCGCGGCGACCGCCCATAAAAGCGCGCTTTCCCTTCAGGGTGAACCCTTCGGTTCTGCTTGCTTCGGCTCCGCTCAGGACAGCCAGGGCAAGCCTTCAAGGTGAATCCTCGCATACTCTTCCTCCTCTTCTGGCTACGAGGATGTCATTGTAAATCGCGCCGAACAAATCCTAGCGTGAAAGTCAAGTTTTACTTCTTCACCACGGTGAAATCCGCGGTGGGAGTGATCGCTCGCTTCGCAAGATTGTCGGTGACTTTAATCTCCAGCTTATAGTGCCCGGGAGCAAATTGCTCGAGCGGCAAAAGTTTTTCGAGCGTCACTTGAGAGGACGCTCGCTCCATCTGCTCTGTTTTTTCGATGTACTGGAATACTTCCTTGTCGCCCTGCCAGACGCGATATTCGACCGTCGCGGAGGGCTTGTGCGACGTTTCGTCCACGCCCAGATTGTACACCTGCATGTAGATGCCCAGCCGCTCGGAAGGCTCAAACTGCTCCCCCACCGATGGCCGTACCTTGGTGCCGCCGATGACAAACGGCCCGGTGCCGACCATGCGCAGGGGAACCTTCTCGATGAGGTCGGCAAGGATCAAGCTGGAAGCGCTCAGCTTCTCTTCCTCGAACCGCGGCACCGCCAGCCGCGTGTTCAACGTACCCACGTTGCCGCTGTTCAGGTCTTTCAACACCAGGTCCAGCCGGTAAAGTCCCGGCCGCAGCAAGACGGTCTTCTGATACATGGAACGTTGGCGGATGGCCTGGCGGTAGAGCGACTCCGGCACGTGCTGGGCGATGACGTCCTCAAACGTCTGGACGACGCGGCCGCCCACGCTCGTCACGCGCCCGAACACGTTCACCGTCGCGCTGTAAAGCCCTTCCTTCTGCTGGAAGGTCATCTTGTCATTTTCAATCCGGATGGTCAGCGGCACCATCACGGTGTCTTCGGTGATGCGGATGAAATCCTGGCGCAGATCAAAGGGCAGCAGGTTATAGCTGATGCGGGTGGTGACGATCGCTTCCAGGTCCTTGAACTTGACTTGGGGCGGGCGCTGAATCTTGGCGTAAAGCTCCAACCGCTCGAACTGGCCCATGCGCACGGGCGTGCCGCCGAGCGCCTTGCCGAGGCGGGTGCCGTCGGAGCGGGTGAAACGGTCGGTTTTGGAGGCCATGCCCATGGCCTCAAGCTGGGTCAGTCCGGCGCCGGGCACCATGAGGAGGGCGTCTTTCTCCGACGGATCCATGGTCAGGCGGTACTCGCCCGACATGGAGGGGTCCACGAATTCCAGGATGACGTCGTTGCCGATGCCCTCGAGATAGCGGTAGCGCCACTTTTCAAAGGGGTAGGTTGAGGTCGAGCCGCCGCCCTCCTCGGGTGGCCGGTCGTAAGAGCCGCCCGAGGGGTGAGACTCAATTTCGTCCGCCGGACCCCAGATAATGTAGATCTTCCCGCGGTCGGCCTTCCAGCCGGGAATACCGGAAGCAAAGCGCTCGTTGGCGTAGGCGATGCGGCGGTAGTGCTCTTCCTTGAATTCGTTTTCTGGGGTGTCCGGGGTGGGGTCGCGGCGGAGCCAGAACTGTTCGATGAACTGCTCTCGTTCCTCTTCCGTTTCGAGCGCCAGAAAAGCTTTCCGCTCTTCATCGGCGATGACGTAGGACACGTCCTCGTTGAGCCACTTCTTATAGACCGATTCGAGCTCTTTCTTCAGCCGCTTCTCGCGCTCTTTCCTTTCTTTTTCTGAGAGCTGTCGCTCGGGCAGGCTGCTCTTGTCTTCTTGCTGCGGCGCAGGCGAGGCGATGATGGCGGAACTGCACCAAAATAGGGCAATCAGGAAAGAGGGAACGAGGATTCCCCCTTCACGGTGAACCCGTCGCTGCATGACCCACCTCGTGGCAATCGGAAATTGTAGTCCCCCCGCGAGGGGAGGTCAACCGTAGAATCCTCCCAGGGTCACAAACATATACTTATTCAGAAGGCGGCACTCGGCGAGGGGTTGTCCGGGCCTTCTTCGTGGAACTACTTGATCGCCCCTGGCTTGCGCAATTGACTGAGCACCTGCTTCACGGATGCGCCTGCGCAAACTCCTGACCGTCTGCTGTTCTCAAGGTTTCGTCACCTGCTCCAGAGCGGGCTCCTTTTGAAGATGCCTCTTTAAGAGATCACGTTTCTGGCGCACCTGCTGAGCGAAGGAATTTTGGGGGAAGAGTCGGAGAAAATTCTCCATTGCAGTGAGAGTCTCGTTGTGCTTGTTCTGGAGAGCCAAGACATTGATGAGGAGCAAATGGAGGCGAGGCAAGTCTTCGTGCAAGTTCCTTGCCTGGCGAAGACTTTCCTCGGCCTTGGCCCAGTCCTCAGCGGCTCGGTACGTTTCTCCGAGTTCATAGTGAACACGCCAGTCGTCCGGCTTCAGCAAGCGAGCACGCAGAAGAAGCTTTTCGGCGTCGCCATGACGCTGCTGAGCATTGTAAAGGGCACCGAGTCCCATGCACGCGTCCGGCAGATTTTCATCGATCTTCAAGGCGTTCTCAAACGCCGTCGCCGCCTCATTCGTTTCTCCCATGCCAAGATGAGCGGCCCCGAGCGCGCTAAAGGCTGTTGCATATTGTGGATAAAGCTGGATGGCGGCTTCGAAATACCGGATGCTCTTCCTTTTCTCTCTTTTCCGCAATTCTCTGACGCCCTGGCTATAGGCCTTTTGTGCCTCGCGTGGAATCTTCAGCGCCCAGACAGGCACCATGCGTCCTGAGGGAGCATTTTGCGCGCGCTGGCTATTTGACAAAACAATCCGCAGGCCTCGGAGAGGACCTGCGGACATGTCGACCCGCTCACTCTGCTCGGCGTACCCTGTATGGGAGAACGTGAGCACGTATGTGCCCGGAGCAACGTCGTAGAATACAAATATCCCTTCGTCGTCCGTAACAGATGTCGCTAGCCCTGCCCCCTTGAAATCCGTCAAGGTTACTCGGACCTGGCGTAGGGGTGAACGGTCATGCTGGGCCACCACTTGGCCTTCGATGGAGTAGAGGGTTTCCCCACCTGGCGCTCGCCTTACTGGGGGCTTCTGGGGAATGATCTGAGCGAAGGCGCTAAGGAAGCTTCCCAGGAGCACGACCGCAGCTAGGGGACGTCTATGAAACGCATTTACGCCAAGAAAGCAGGGACCGGAACCTACAGAGCTTCGGGAAAGCATTCCTGCTTCTCCCTCCCGCAGCCTTGAAAAGCTTTTTAGGGCGATTGTAAACGCTAGGAGCGCTCTGCGCAAGGGAGCGCTGGTCGGGGCCAGGCGCTTCTTTGAAACTGGTGACACCTTGGAAAAAAGAAAGGGCGAAACCTACCTAGGCCCCGCCCTTTGAGAAGCAACCTTGCCTGACTAGAAGAGCACCTTCAGGCTAAACTGGATTATGCGCTGGAACGGCGCTTGGCCCAATCCGCCGCTGAAGATGGTCTCGTTCAAGAACTGCGCACCCGTTCCCGGCGTTACGAAGTTCGGGAAGCCCCGCGCATTGGCGGTAGTTCCGAAAACCGAACCATTGCCAATGGCGAATGACGGGTGGTTGAAGGCATTGACGAAGTCCGCCTGGAACCGAATCAGGCGGCCCTCCCCCCAGAACGGGGTTTGCTTAGCGATGCTGATGTTCCAGTTGTTGATCCCAGGCGAGACCAAAGTGTTGCGACCCGCTTGCACCAACGAACCCGAAGCGAACGACCCAGTACCCGGTCGGACGAAACTGGCACTCGAGTTGGTGGCCACGTAGCCAACGGTGTTTGCAGCGCCACCGCAGGCCCCCACGCTGACCACGCCACCGATGAAACAAACGGTGGTCACGTCAGTACCCGTCCGGCCTGACCCGGCAGGGTTGATGAAGGCCCGGTCGCCCGCTGTGTCGAAGTCGCCGTTGGTGTCGCGCCGGGAAAGAAGGGTCAGAGGCTGGCCCGACTCGGCGATGTACGTGCCGCTGATGTTCCAGCCGCCAGTCAACTTTTTCAGAACTGCCGTGTCGCCCTTGTAGCCGGGGACATCCCAGCTCCAGGAAATCACGAACTTGTGTGAGTGATCGAGCCCGGAGCGGCCCTTGGCCTCGTTGATATCGATCATATCCCACGGGCGCCGCGGGTTCATGAAGCTGGTGAAAAGCTCGTTTTCGAGCAGATCGATGAGCTTGCTCCAGGTGTAGCTTGTGTTGAGGAACAGGCCATGCGGCAGATTGCCCTTCACGGCGATCGACGCTCCGTGGTAGGTGGAGCGGCCGTCGGGCGTGAACTGGGTCAGCACGCCACCGAAACCGAACGGAGTTAGCATGAGGTCGCGGTTGTCGAGGAAGTCGGCGAGCGTGGGCTGACCCGTGAAGCTGCTGGGGATTTCGCTCTGGCTGCCGAAGGTCGGGATGCGGAATGGGTTAGGGATACGCGTGTTGAGCCAACGCTGGATGGGGAGATGAACCCCGCGAGTACCCACATAGCGCGTCTCAACAAGCAACCTATTCCAAAGGTCGCGCTGAATCGACAGCGACCAGGTATAGGTCTCGGGGGCTATCTCGTTTGGCACAAAGTTCCCGGTCAGGGCCCGCGCCACGAACTTGTCAATCAGGGCGTCGCCGGGGAGGACGGGAAGCAGGGCTCCGCCCTCGATGAACCCGATCCCGTTGAACCTGACTCCTGGGCTCGTCGCTGGGTCCCCTCCGGTCACCCCAGCGCACCAAGCCGGCGCCGGGCTAACCGAGCAGGCGTTTGTTTCGCGGTTTTCAGCCTGGGCCTGCGGCGGCAACTGCAAAAGCGGCAAGTTACCAAAAGTAATGTCTTGCGCTACGGCAAAGCCGGCGCGCAGGGATGTCTTACCATTGCCAAACATATCCCAAGCCAAACCGATGCGGGGCGCGAAGTTGTTGTTATCGGCCTTCGGGGTCTTGAAGAGGCGCTGGTTGCCCACGTGAGCAAGCAGGGCCTGCTGGTGGCGCGCAGGCAGAGAATCAAAGATGCGCGTGCCCAGGACGGGCAGCACAGTCCCGAAAGGTGTGATGCAGAAATCGCCCTCGAAGGAAGTGTCCGGATCGTCACAGAACGCAATCAATTCGGGCGTCCAAACCTCGTCTCGGAGCGACACGATATTGGCGATGCCGTTCAGGTCCTGCAATCGTTGATCCCGGGCGATTTGCGTGAACTCGTAACGGATCCCCGCCTCCAGGGTGACACGCGGATGGATTTTCCAGGTATCCTGAAGGAACCCGTAAAAAGCCGCCCGGTTCTGGGCAAACCGCGAAAGGCCGACGCCGCGAATCGAAACGGAGCTTGGGAAAAAGTCGCGAACGAAGGCGTCAAGGTCCGAGAGTTGCTGCCCTGACTGCAACGTCGTTTGGACCCACTCATATTCCCCTCGGGCGCGGGGCAGGAAGTCGCTCGGGGCGATAATCTTCCGGAACTCGACACCGGTCTTGACAATGTGAGCACCGTGCACCCAACTGAGGTTGTTGGTCGCCTGGTAAATGTTGTTGAAGCTACCCTGCGGCAGGTTGCCTTGGGGTCCAATAAAAAGATTTGTAGCCGGCATATTGTAGTTGGCAAAAATGTCGGTGTTCCCAGGTCCTGGGGGCAAGTTGGAGAGGAAGAACCCGTCATTCTCCCGCAAGTAGGCAACACGGAACTCATTGACCACTTTCGGGTTAATGGTGAACACGTCGCTAAAGG
>DATBWB010000206.1 GCA_036514995.1 Candidatus Acidiferrales bacterium | reverse complement strand
ATTCCCAATGCCTTTGTGGTGGGCTACGGCCTCGACTTCGGCGAGAAATACCGCAACCTGAAAGACATCTGCGTCCTCGACAGCGTGGAACCATAGGCCTTGATCCGGAAGACGCTCACCGCCGGCGACCTCGAAGCGATTCCTGATGGCGGGGAGGTCATCCTCCCGCGTTCGAGTCTGATCACTCCCCTGGCGCGCGATGAGGCCGCCCGGCGAAAGATCCGCATCCGTTTTGCCGAGGCAGAAGAAGATATCCCCAAGCCTTCGCCCAAGCACACGGTGGCGATCGGTTCCGATCACGCCGGTTTCGAGCTGAAGGAAGCTCTGAAGCCCTACCTGCTCGAATGGGGTTACGGAGTGATCGACGTGGGAACCGATTCAACGACGGCCGTAGATTACCCTGACTTCGCGCAGGCCGTTGCCGAAAAGGTGAGCGCTGGTGAGGCGTGGCGAGGAATTGTTGCCGACGCCGCCGGCATCGGCTCGGCCATTGCCGCGAATAAAGTTCCGGGAGCGCGAGCAGCCCTGTGCTATGATAAAGCGAGCGCGCGCAACAGTCGGGAACACAACGACGCCAATGTCCTCACCCTCGGCGCTCGCATGATTCCCGTCGAGCTAGCCCGCGAAATCGTCTTCCTTTGGCTGGAGACGCCGTTCGCCGCCGGCCGCCACCAGAAACGTATTGAAAAAATTACGGCCATGGAAGCGCGCTGGCGGAAAGACAGCCCCAAAGGATAGAGCTCAAG
This sequence comes from Candidatus Acidiferrales bacterium, assembly GCA_036514995.1. Taxonomy (NCBI): domain Bacteria; kingdom Pseudomonadati; phylum Acidobacteriota; class Terriglobia; order Candidatus Acidiferrales; species Candidatus Acidiferrales bacterium. Next base: position 13,007 of record DATBWB010000206.1, on the reverse strand, counting down.
TGGACGCTCGCCAGATGGAACAACTGGTTCAAGCCATCACCCAGGAAATCCTCGCTTATCTCGGGACTTCCTCCGGGACGGATTTGCGCGGGCTTGAAATTGACGATCTGATCTGCCCGGGCTGCAACCAGTCCTGCGCCGAGAAGTGCGTCAACAAGACCAAGCGCATTGTCGAGGCGGGCGCCTGTCGCATCTCCTGCGGGGACGAGATCCGGGAGGTTGCTACCGACCTTGCCGGACTGATTGACCACACCCTGCTCAAGCCGGAAGCTTCGCGCCAGGATATTTTGCGCATCTGCGAAGAGGCCAGGCGGTTCCGTTTTGCTTCCGTGGTGGTGAATCCGTGGTACGTGCCGCTCGTGGCGGAGAGGTTGCGCGGCACGCCGGTCAAGGTTTGCACCGTCGTCGGGTTCCCCCTGGGCGCGACCTTGCCTCAGGTGAAGCTGTATGAAACAGAAGAGGTGATCAAGCTCGGCGCGCAGGAGATTGACATGGTGGTCAACGTGGGCGCGCTCAAGTCCGGCGAACTCGACGTGGTCGAGCAAGACATTCGCGGGGTGGTCGAGGCCTGCCACCGGGCGGGGTGCATCGCCAAGGTGATTTTGGAAATGGCGTTGCTCACGGTGGCGGAGAAGGTGCGCGGCTGCGTTGCGGCGCGCGAGGCTGGCGCCGACTTTGTCAAGACCTCGACCGGGTTCGGCCCGGGAGGCGCCACCGCCGAAGATGTGGCCCTCATGCGCGCCATCGTCGGCCGCGAGATTGGCGTGAAGGCCGCCGGCGGCGTGCGCACTTACGAGGATTTGCAGAAAATGGTCTGTGCCGGAGCCACCCGCATCGGCGCCAGCGCCAGCGTCAAGATTTTGGAGGAAGCGGGCGCGGCCAAACCCAACTAGTCTCGTTCCGGCCAACTGGGCCTGGTGGAATCTGCGAGAGGGTTCCCTCTGTTCAGCCCAGCGGCTTCCCCCGCTGGGTCAGGCTCAGCCAGCAAGGGCCGCCCTTTGAGCCTTTTGGCAAATATTCCTGACCCAACATGGGCCTGAACAACATGGCAAGCACGGAAAACAACATCATCGCTCTTGAGAGTCAAGCCGAAATCCTCCAGACCCTCGCCCAGATAGCTGAGCAATTGAATGCCACTCTCGATCTCGATGAAATTCTCCGTCGCGTCGCCGACCTCATCAAGAAGGTCATGGACTATGAGATTTTTGCCATCATGCTGGTCAACGAGCGGACGCAGAGGCTCCGCTTCCGGTTTGCCATCGGCCATCGTGAGGAGGTCGTCAAGAATTGGCAGGTACCTCTGGGGCAGGGGATCACGGGCACGGCCGCGCTGACCCGCCAGGCGGTGCTGGTGCCGGACGTCACCCTGGACCCTCGCTACATCAACGCGCTTGATTCCGTCCGGTCGGAGCTGGCCATCCCCTTGCTCTTGAAAGGGCGGTGCATTGGCGTGCTTGACATCCAGAGCGTTCGCCTGAACTACTTCACGGAAGAGCAGCGAAACATCCTGAGTCTTCTGGCGAGCCGGATCGCGATCGCCATCGAAAACGCCCGGCTCTATCGCAAGGCAGTGCGGCAGGCGCGGACGCTCAGCGTGTTGAACGAAATCAGCCGGGAGATCAGCTCCATCCTGAACCTGGAAGAGTTGCTCAAGAAGGTTGCCGACCTCTTGAAGCGCCTGGTGGACTACTATTACTTTTCGATTCTGTTGTGGGATGAGCGCGACCAGGTGCTGCGTCACCGCATTTCAGTCAAGCGGGACGAACAGCTTCGAGACAAGCGGGAACGCCCGCTGGGGCAGGGAATTGTGGGCATCACTGCCGCCACGCGCCAGCCCATCAGCGTGCCGGACGTCCACAAGGACCCGCGGTACATTGCTGTTAATCCGGAGACAAATTCGGAGATGGCGATTCCGCTGGTGCTCAAAGACAGGCTCATCGGAGTCATGGATCTGGAAAGTCCGGAGAAGGACGCGTTTACGGAAGATCACCGGAACACGCTCATGACTCTGGCCGGACAACTGGCGGTGGCGATCGAAAACGCCCGGCTCTACGAAAAGGTGGCGCGCGACGAGGCGCGGTTGGAACGGGACCTGGAGATGGCGCGCGAAATGCAGTCGGCCTTGCTTCCTCAGACGCCTCCTTCGGTCCGTGGCCTCCATGTGGGAGTGGGGTATGAGCCGGCACGGACGCTGGGTGGCGATCTCTATGATTTCCTGGAGTACCCGGACGGCGCCCTGGGCATCGCGGTCGGAGACGTCAGCGGGAAAGGCACGGCTGCGGCATTGAGCGGAGCTCAGGCGATCGGTATTCTGCGCAGCCTGGGCCGTCGCCGTTACGCCCCGCATGAAATGCTCCGGCTGATGAATGATGCCCTTTGCCGGAAGAAGATCGAGGCTCACTTCATCAGCCTTTGCTATGCGGTCTGGGATCCGCGCCGCCGGGAGCTAAGGCTTTCCAACGCCGGCTTGCCTTACCCTTTGATCTACCAGCGGGGCAAGGTCGAACACATCCGGGTGGCCGGGGTGCCGCTTGGGTTGATGGATGCTACCCAATACGAAGAGCGGGCGATGAAGCTCTTTCCGGGGGACGTGGTGGTGATTTATTCCGACGGCGTGGTGGAAAGCACCAACCGGCGCCGGGGCGAGTTTGGTCAGGATCGGCTGAAGCGGATCATCGCGGAGAACAGGCGGCTCGGCGCCGGCAAGGTAGCGGAAATGATCCTCGCCAGCGTGGGGCGCTTTGCCCGGCGAGTGATGCCACAAGACGATCGCGCCCTCGTCGTGCTGAAACATTTTAAAGAGTAGAGCGCCCGGCCAAAGACGTGCTTTCTTATCCCTCCTTCCATTACCGGCAGAACCTCTTGTGCTGCGAAGGGGTGCCGGTCCCCAAGATCACAAGAGAAACGGGAACACCGGCGTACGTTTACTCCGCGTCGGCGATGGAAAGCGCCTACCGACGGCTGCACTCGGCGCTCGAAGGCGTGCCGCACAAGATTTGCTACTCCGTGAAAAGCAATTCCAATCAGAGCGTGTTGCGGCTCTTTGCCCGCCTCGGGGCGGGGTTCGATGTTGTCTCCGGCGGGGAACTCTACCGGCTCCGCCGGATTGGCGTTGGCGGCGAGCGCATTGTCTTTTCCGGCGTGGGAAAGACGCCGGAGGAGATTATCGAGGCGTTGCGTCATCGAGTGCTTCTCCTCAACGTTGAGTCGGAAGCGGAGCTGCAAGAGGTGGCGCGCCAAGCTCGGCGCCTGCGCATCCGGGCTCGGGTAGGAATCCGCGTAAATCCTGACGTCGAAGCGACCACCCACCCGCATATCTCCACCGGGACTCGTGCCCACAAATTTGGCATTCCCTGGCAAGCGGTGCCGAGGATTTGCCGGGCGATCTCGGGCAACCGCTGGATTCGCCCCTGCGGCCTCAGTTTCCACATCGGTTCCCAAATTCTCGCGCTCGATCCATTCCGGCGCGCGTTGCGGCGCATGCGAGCGTTGTTCGAGGAGCTGTGCCCCGGCGCATTCTCGCTTCAATATCTCGATGTCGGAGGTGGGCTCGGCATTCCATATGGTTCGGAAAAACCTCCCGCCATCGAAGCCTACGCAAGAGTTTTGCGCGAGGGGCTGGCGGGGATCGGTTGCCTTCTTCTTTTGGAGCCCGGAAGAATCTTGGTCGGGCCCGCCGGCATTCTGGTTACAAGCGCGCTCCTGACAAAAGAAAATCAGGGGAAGAGATTTGTTGTGGTCGATGCCGGGATGAATGATTTCCTGCGCCCGGCGCTCTACGGGGTGCCCCACCGCATCTTGCCCGTCCGGCGCTCCCGGCGGCAAGCCCGCCGGCAAGAAGGCAAGTTGGCAAGCGACGCCGAAGTAGTGGGGCCGGTTTGCGAGACGGGAGATTCCTTCGGGACTCACCGCGTAGGTGACGTCCAGCCGGGAGACCTGCTGGCCATTGCCGATACCGGTGCCTACGGCTTTTGCTTCTCTTCGAACTACAACTCACGCCTTCGGCCGGTCGAAGTTCTCGTCGAGGGAAGGCGCTTTCGCCGCATCCGGCGGCGGGAGAGTCGAGAGGACCTGATTCGCGGCGAGAGTTGAATCGAATGGGCTCATCCGGCCCTCCGGCGGGGTTGCCGGCTTTTCTCGCCGACTTCCGGATGGCGGCAAAGCCGCACCAGCCGAACGTCCGGCGGCCACGGGCTCGCTCATCGGCCGCCCCACTTCAACTTGCTGCGAAGCACTTCAAAATAGCCCCGTTCGGGAGGCCGGATCAGATGGATGACGCTGTCCGAACGGCTGACCGTGACGCGGTCTTCGCCGCGCACATCCACGCCAACCTGTCCGTCCACGGTCAGGTAGGCGACATCCTGCCCTGCCTTCACCACCACCTCCACCTGACAGGTGTCCGGAATGACCAGGGGACGATTCGTTAAAGTGTGAGGACAAATCGGGGTGATCACGAAAGCGTCCACCGCTGGAAACAGAATGGGCCCGCCGGCGGCCAGCGAATAAGCGGTGGAGCCGGTGGGCGTCGAAATAATGAGGCCGTCCCCTTTGAAGCGAGCGATGAATTCTCCGTCAATAGAAACGTCGAAATCCATAATGCGCGCCAGCGCCGCCTTGTTGAGCACAGCGTCATTCAGCGCCCGGTAGCGCGCAACTGACTGGCCATTGCGTTTGAGTTCGACCAACAACATTTTTCTCGTATCCAGGCTTTGCTTGCCGGCCAGGACAAGTTCGAGCAGCGGATACAAGTCCTCCAGGGTGACTCCGGTAAGAAACCCGAGGCTGCCGAGGTTGACCGCCAGGATAGGCGTGGGGCGTCCCGCCAGCAGTCGGGCCGTGGCCAGGAGCGTCCCATCGCCGCCGAGCACAATCATCAAGTCAGCGCCCTCCGGGATTTTCTCGCGCGGAGCGCCACTCTCCGGCGAACCGATGGCGGCGGCGGTTTCTCGGTCGTAAACGATCTCAACCGCGTGTTGTCTGAGCCAGCCAAGCAGCCCCGGGACGACTGCCTGCACGTCTTCTTTCTTCGGCTTGGAAATGATTCCGACGCGCCGGATGGCCATCGTAGTCAGGCATTCATCGTGAAGAACGCAACCCGCCTGCGGCCATCCGCCTCAGCAGCATGGCCCCAGGCGGGGCTGATTGTACTCTACTGTGGTTCCAACTATCTACCCGTGAAAGTTTGCTGAAGCTCCGCCGAACAGTTTGAACGATTTTCGATTTTCGCGTTTCGCATTTCGTTAGTTCCTTCTTGAGGCAAGAAATGCGGCCAGTTGGCGGAGTCTTTCGCCGCGCCGGCCGAAGTCACCGAGCTCTTCGCACGCCCGGCGAACCAGATCGGCGGCCACCTGCCTCGACCGTTCCAACCCGTGGACAGCCGGATAAGTGGCCTTGCGTTGCGATTGGTCTTTGCCGGCCGTTTTGCCCAGCGCTTGGCTCGATGACTCGACGTCCAGGATGTCGTCGATGATCTGAAAGGCGAGGCCGATGTTTTCGCCATAGCGCGAAAGATGCTCGAGCTTTGCTTCCTCGGCGCCGGCGCAGATGGCCCCCGTGCGCACCGCGGCGCGGATCATGGCGCCCGTTTTGGCCCGGTGGATGTAGTCCACCGCGGCGGCGTTGGCCGCTCCCGCCGTAGCTTCCAGATCCGCTACCTGCCCGCCCACCATCCCGTTGACCGTCCCGGCGGCATGCGCCACTTCTTCGATGATACGCGTGCGGCGGCTCGCCTCGATGGGGAGCTGGGCCAGGCGCTCAAAGGCCAGCGTGAGCAGCGCGTCTCCGGCCAGGATGGCGACCGCCTCGCCGAATTTCTTGTGAGAAGTCGGCAGGCCCCGCCGGACGTCGTCATTGTCAAGCGCTGGCAAATCATCGTGGATGAGCGAGTAGGTGTGGATGAATTCAAGCGCGCAGCCAAGCTCCGCCGCGCCGGGAGCGTTGTCGGAAATGGCCCCGGCGGCTTCAAGACACAGAATGGGGCGAATCCTCTTGCCGCCCGCCAGCACGCTGTAGCGCATGGCGCGATGGATGGCCGCCGGCGGCGTCTCCTCGGAAGGAAGCAAGCGTTCGAGGGCATCTTCGATGAGCAGGCGGTCTTGCTCGAAAATGGCGGGCAGCGTCATGCGGCAAGCTATCCTTTTTCCTGTTCGCGTTCCCGCTCAAAGGGAGTTCGGGCAAGGCTGCCGTCGGCTTTTCTGACCAGCATCTCCACTCGTTTTTCCGCTTCCTCGAGCTGCTTCTGGCAACTGCGGGAGAGTTGCACACCCTCCTCGAATAGCTTCATGGCCTCTTCGAGCGACAGGTTGCCGTTCTCGAGCTTCTTGACGATCTCCTCCAGGCGGCCAAGCGATTTCTCAAATTCGGGCTCGGAATCTTTTTTCAAGAGCGCCTCCAGTGCGTGTGCATTCCAGCGGGAGCGCATGCGCGCTCGAACTACCCGGGTTGCGAGGCCCGGGCGGGCTCCAAAACACTGAGGACTTCAAGAGAAGCGGTATAGCGCCCAAACGGCGCGCTCACCTGCACCCCTTCCACCATCTCCTTGAGCCGCAGCAAGGCCTCCTGAGCGATGCGGATTCCTTCCTGCCGCGCTTTTTCGCCGGAATCGGCTTTCCTCATGCGCTCCATGACATCCGCCGGGACAGAAACGCCGGGCACTTCGTTGTTCATGAACTCGGCGTTGCGGTAGCTGGTCAACGGCCAGAGCCCGGCAATCACCGGGATCCGGACGTGAGCGATTCGCTTCAAAAACGTCTCCAGCTTGGTCACGTCAAAAACCGGCTGCGTCACCGCGTATTGCGCGCCGGCGTCCACTTTCCACTCGTAGCGTCGGATTTCCTCCTCGAGGTTGATCGCCCCCGGGTTGGCGCCGCACCCGATCACGAATCCGGTCTGCGTGCCGATGGGGTTGCCGCCAAGGTCCATCCCGCGGTTCAGGTTGGCCACGATGTTGGTCAGCCCGATGGCGTCCACGTCGAACACCGCCGTGGCGTCGGGGTAGTTGCCGATTTTTGGCGGATCGCCGGTAATCACAATCAGATTGCGCAACCCCATCGCGTAAGCCCCGAGCAAATCCCCTTGCATGCTCAGGACATTTCGGTCGCGGCAGCAATAGTGCAACAGCGCTTCGATGCCTACTTTCTGCTGGATCATAATGGCCAGCGCCTGGGCGCTCATGCGGGCGCTCGCGCGAGGCCCATCGGGGATATTGACGCCGTCGATGTGATGCGCGGCAAGGAGGCGCGCTCCCTCCACTTCCTTCGTCGTATCGCAGCCGCGCGGCGGGACGATCTCAACCACGCGGATGAATTTTTTCTGGGCCAGCTTCTGGCCGAGGGCGGATCTTTGCTCCAGCGGGATGGGAGGCATCTGGCCTTGCGCTTCCGCCACCGCCTTCACCTGAACGCGCTGCGCCGGAGGCTGAAGCGCGCGCACCGCGTTGGCCATGGCCTTCAGATGCTCCGGGGTGGTGCCGCAGCAGCCGCCCACCAGCTTCACCCCGGCCTGGATGAAGCGTTTGGCGTAGGTGGCCATGTATTCGGGCGAGCAGAGATAGAGGTTGCGCCCTTCGACGCTTCGCGGCACGCCGGCGTTGGGCTGGGCGGCAAGCTTCCGGCCGGTAACTTTGGCCATGCGCTCGATGGCCTCGAGCATCGGGTGCGGGCCTACGCTGCAGTTCAGACCGATCACGTCCGCGCCCCATTCGTCCAGTTTCTGGGCGATCCACTCGGGGCTGGCGCCGTCGAGCGAGTTGCCGTCGTCGCCAATCGTCATCTGAGCGACCACCGGCAGATGGCACACTTCTCGAGCGGCGCGGAGAGCCTGTTGAATCTCCCGCAGGTCGTAGAAGGTTTCCAGGATGATGAAGTCCACGCCGCCGTCAACCAGCGCCTGGATCTGCTGCTTGAAGTTTTCCATGGCCTCGTCAAAGGAAGTCGGGCCGAGCGGCTCAATGCGGATGCCCATGGGGCCTACCGCCCCCGCCACCCAGAGCTGGTCGCCGGCGCATTCGCGGGCCAGTTGCGCCCCGGCCAGATTGATCTCGCGCATCTTCTCGCTCAGACCGTACTTCAGCAGGCGGACGGGATTGGCGCCAAATGTGTTTGTTTCGAGGACCTCGCAGCCGACCTTGCGGTAGCCGTTGTGGACATCCTTCACCAGGCTGGGCATGACCAGATTGAGCTCGTCAAAGCAACGGTTGATGAAGACACCCTTGGCATAGAGCATCGTGCCCATGGCGCCGTCGGCGAGGACGACGCGCTGGTCAAGCGTTTCGAGAAAACCTGCTCGCATGCCTTTCGCTCGAACTCATCCCTGGCATCTTGGACAATAGAAACTGGTCCGGCCGGCTTGTTTCAAGGCCCGAATGCGTCCGCGGCAGCGGCGGCAGGGTTGACCTTCGCGGCCGTAAACGCACACCAGTTCGTCCACCTCAGGAAACCACCAGCCCGCTTGCGTCCAGTCGGGCGGGCGGTCGCCAAAGCATTTTAGCGCAGTCCGCAGAGTGTCCACAATTGTCTTGTGCAGCCGGCGGACTTCTCCGGGGGTGAGCGTGCGAGCCCGGCGGGTGGGGCGGATGCCGGCGCGGAAAAGCGCCTCGGCGGTGTAGATGTTGCCCAGGCCGGCGATTCGCTTCTGGTCCATCAGCCAGGTCTTGACCGCAGCGCGGCTGGCCTCGAGCCCGCGGTCGAGAGCCTCGGCCGTGAAGGACGAGTGCAAAGGGTCGGGGCCCAGTGGCGGCAGAAACCCGTCCAGTTCGCGGCTGGGAACAATCCGGGCGCGGCCGAGATGGCGCGGCTCCACAAATGCCAGCGAGGTTCCGTCCTCGAACTCAAACAGGACATCCAGGTGAGCTCCGGCGGGAGGGCGCGAAGGAATCCAAAGAAACTGCCCGTCCAGCTTCAGGTGGAAAACAAGGGTGAGCGAATCAAGCCTGAACAGAATGTACTTGCCCCGGCGATCGACCGCTTGAACGGGCCGGCCAACCAGTCGCTCCGAAAAGCGCTTCGGGCGCTCCGGCCGGACAACGATTGGATGGATCACCCGGCAGTTCGCCATGGTGCGCCCTACCAACTGCGGACGCGCCATGCGCACGATGCTTTCAATCTCAGGAAGTTCCGGCAAGCCCGAACCGTACTCGTGTAACTCGGACTTTGTCAAGCTCGGTTGCAGCAGACATCCAATTGGGCCACCGAGCCCCCAGGCTCCTGCCTGGGGGATATCTTTTCCCATTGCGAATGTAGGTTGTGCCTCACTCCGACTGCCTCTTGGCGTCGCGCTCGCCCTGATTGCTTCGGGGCTTGCCGGCGCAGATGCACCGAACATGACCATCCTTTTGGGTCTGGCAATCGTTTTCTAGCTCTTCAGGAACGGTAGAATGGCTTTGAACTCGGCCGTGCCGCTCTGCCCCAGCAATTCGTAGAGCATCATCTCGGTTGAGCTGAGCAGCGCCCCGGCGCGTTCCATGCGGCGTAGGCCCACCTGCCAGTTCGACTCCGAACGAGACCCCACCGCATCGGATGCAACGTGCACCAGATAACCCTGCTCGAGGGCGCCGAGCGCCGTCTGGGCCACGCAGATGTGGCTTTCGATGCCCGTGAGCAGGATCGTGTTGGCGCGAGGAAAGCGGTCCTTCAGTCGCCGGCAGAAGAGGTCGTTTCCAAAGCAACCGAATTCGACTTTGTCCACCGGCTCGAGCCCCGAGGCCAGCGAGGCAATCTCCGGGATGGTTGCTCCCAGGCCTCTCTGGTATTGAGTGGTGAGCATGACCGGGAGGTCGAGGATCGAGGCGAGGCGCAGAAGCAGGCATATGTTGGACACGATCTCTTCTTTGCGGTGAATGGCGGGCACGAGCTTCTCCTGCATATCCACAACAAGAAGCAAGGATGAGTTGCCATCCAGTCGCCAGGGAGCCGGTTTCGAAGGAAGGTCAGATGCCGCCATGCGCATCTCCGACAGGCGCGAGCATCGGCGTAGGATTCTAGTCTCGTTCCAATGGAATGAGCCTATGCATTATACCTTTGCCGAGCCCCCAGGCGCATGTCCCGAGCCGCCACCCACCCACCTGCGCCGAGCCCCCAGGCACCTGCCTGGGGGATATGCCTGCGTCCTGCGGGCACTAAGGAAGCGTTCGCCTCACCGGAAATACAGTCCGTGTGAGAACCTCGCCACTCCTGCCGCAAGTTCATAATCCTCATGCGCTGAGCCCCCAGGCACCTGCCTGGGGGATATGCGAGGATCGAAGTCCACAAGGGAGGAGCGTCGGGGCTGCGAGAGGTTGTGGTCGCGCTTTCTTTGGGCTGGCGAGGTACCGCAGTACAATATCCGTGGGTGTACCGGCCGCAATACGAACAGTTTGAGATTAGGGTTGCGGGCGCCGGACCGGGAACGGTGCGGTTTGTGCGGGCGGTCGTGTTTCCCGCCGGCGATAGGATGGAGCTGTTTCTTTTTTCAGACGGCAAAGAGACGCTGGTGGTGGGAGTTTCCGGGTCGGGTCTCGACGAGCTGATTCGAGAGATGCACCGCCATCCCGGCCGCGAAGAGAAGATAGACCTGGCAGGACTTTTTCTCAAGGAGAGGATAGAAGCCGGTCGGCCGATGGCCCCCGAGGCATTGACGATGCGAGCCGGTGAATTGCGGGAAACAGCCCGCAAGCTGGGTCTGCTCGGATAGAAGCCCATGAACCTTCCGGAACGCTTCAACATCGCGGACTATTTCCTCGACCGCCATGTGAGAGAAGGGCGCGGCGGACGAGTCGCCGTTGAGACGGAGTTCGGGAGCTGGAGTTATGCGGATCTGGCCCAGCGCAGCGCCCGGGCCGGCGGACTTTTCCTCGGAATGGGAATCGAACCTGGAGACCGCATCCTCATTGCTTTGCCGGACAGCCAAGAATTTCTGTCCGCCTTCCTGGGCGCGGCTCGGATGGGAGCCGTGGCGGTGCCGATTAACCCCACGCTGAAGGCAGCCGAATTGGAGTTTCACCTGGGTGACTGCCGGGCGCGACTGGCGGTGGTTCATCGGGCAACGATGGGAGAGTTTGAAGCAGCACTGGCGCGGCATCGCGAGGCAAAGTTGCTGGTTGTGGGCGAAGGCGTGGCACGCGAGCACGACTTTGAGGGAAGGCTTGGGGAAGCCGATCGCATCGAGGCTTGCTGCCCGACGCGAGGCGAAGACGCCGCCTTCATTCTATACACCTCGGGAAGCGGGGGAACGCCGAAAGGCGCCGTCCACCGGCATCAGGACATGTGGGTAACAAGCGAAACGTTTGGGCGAGAAGTGCTGGAGATCGCGCCGTCGGATCGGAACTTCTCTGCTTCGAAGCTATTCTTTGCTTTCGGCCTGGGCAACTCCCTGACATTTCCGTTTGCCGTTGGGGCCACCACCATCCTCTGCCCGGAACGGCCACGGCCGGAGAAGATTGCCGGCATACTCGCAAGGTTTCGGCCAACCCTGTTCTTTGCCGTTCCGACCCTATACGCTGCGCTTTCCGCCGGCGAAATGCAGGCGAGGCATTTTGCTTCAGTGCGGCGGGCGGTATCAGCCGGCGAGACGCTGCCCGCTGAGGTGTTCGGCCGGTGTCGCGAACGGCTGGGTCTTGAAGTCCTGGACGGCATTGGATCCACCGAGATGCTCCATATGTTTATCTCGAGCCGCGCTGGAGAGGCAAGACCAGGGAGTTGCGGTCGAACCGTACGGGGATATGAGGCGCGAGTAGAAAACGAGGAAGGACGCGAAGTGCCGGCGCGGGAAATCGGCAATCTCCTGGTAAGCGGGGAAAGCGCGTTTTTGGGTTATTGGGGGAAACCGGTGCTCACCGCGCAAACGAAAACGGGCAAATGGGTGAGGACGGGCGACAAATTTTTTGTGGATGAGGAAGGCTGCTACCACTATTGCGGGCGGGTGGATGACATGATGAAGGTATCCGGCATGTGGGTGTCGCCGGGAGAAGTGGAAAATGCCTTGCTGGCGCATCCGGCGGTCGAGGAGGCGGCGGTGGTGGCGGCCCGCGACGGCTTGGGCTTCACTCATCCTGCCGCCTACGTTGTGCTCCGCGCCGGGTACGGACGGGGAACTGAGCTGAGCGAAGAGATCCTGCGCTTTGTAAAGAGTCGGCTGGCCGCGTTCAAGTGTCCGCGAAGCGTCGAGTTGTTGGACGAGCTTCCCAAAACAGCCACGGGCAAGATTCAGCGGTTCAAATTGCGGGGGCCGTGACAAAGCGCGCGATTCCTCCGCCAGACGGTTTCCAATCTCAGATTCCACGCTTCAGACCCTGGAGCTCAGGTCCGGCCGGCTGCCCCGGCCAGGGGAGGGAAGGGGAGATCGGGCAGGCCCAGGCGGCCCGCCCGGAAGACAAATTGGCTCTTTACAAGCCCACATTTCTCTATATATTGGATGGATGAGGTAGGCCACCATGCTTCTCTCCCTGGACCGGCAAAGCCCCTTGCCGCTCTTCGTTCAAATCCGAGACCAGATTCGCGACCAGATTGCTTCGGGGATCCTGCGGCAAGGCGAGCGCATTCCGCCGACGCGCGACCTGGCGACCCGCCTGGGCGTGCACCGGACAACCGTGGCCAATGCCTATGACGAACTGCAAGCCGAGGGCTGGATCGCCGGCCACGTGGGTCGTGGAACCTTCGTGACGGAAGCGGCCAAGCCGGCCGCGGGCAACGCCCGGAAGCCCGAGCAGGCGCGCGCCGGAGTGAATAACGGGCTGGCGTGGTCGAACCTCCTGGTTCCGGAGCCGGCTGAAGAGCCGCTGGAAAGCCTGATGCCGGAGGCGCCGCGCGGCACCCTTTCCTTCCTGGCCGCGAGACCATCCGAAGCTTTTTTTCCGGTCGAGGATTTTCGCCGGGCCTGCAACACCGTCCTGAAGCGGGAAGGACGGCGACTCTTGCAGCAGGGGCCGAGCGATGGCTATCCAGCGCTAAAAGAGTGGCTGCAGGAGTGGCTGCGTGAAGAAGGGATCTCTGTCCAATCAAATCAAATCCTGATCACCAACGGCTGCCAGCAGG
>DATBWB010000205.1 GCA_036514995.1 Candidatus Acidiferrales bacterium | reverse complement strand
GCCGCTCGAAGCTATCCGGCAGTTTTTTGAATTCTCCGTTTATCTCATGCTGGCCACCGGATTTGTCGCCCTGGCCCTCACGGGCAAGCTGGATTGGGTGTCGGTGGGAGCGGGCGGCACGGTGCTCCTCTACCGCGGCTTGCGCTATGTGAGGGCTTCCGCGCCCGATCTGCCGCTCGGCCTGGCCAATCGCTTGACCATCCTCTACATGCTCTTCTTCCCCTTCGATCTGTTTTTCCTCTCGCGTGCATTGGCTGAGGGGTCGTCCAACCCGATGCTCTTCGCGGCGCTGATGGCGACGATCCACTTGCTGATCTTTTCCTTGGGGCTCCGGTTGCTCTCCGCCCAAACGCAACGCGACTATCTTTTTCTGGTTCTGTTGGCCTTCGGCGAAATATTGGCCGCGGCGATCCTCACGGTGGAAACCCATTTCTTGGTGGTCTTTGGCTTTTTCCTCCTGGCAGGCATCGCCACCTTTCTGAGCCTGGAAATTCAACGCAGCAGCGCCGGGGCGGTGAGCGTGCCGCTGGCGCGGGGCACGCCCGCTTCCATTCAGGTCAGCCGGGCTTTGCTGGCAACCTCGCTGGTTGTGGCCGGGGGCGTTTTGGCTGTAGGCAGCCTTCTTTTTTTCATTTTGCCTCGTTATGCCGGCGGCTACTTGAGCGGGCTGAATCTCCAGCCGACGCTCATTCACGGTTTTTCCGACAACGTGTCGCTGGGCGACATCGGCCGCATCAAACTGAGCCGGGCAGTGGTGATGCGGGTACAAGTGCGAGGCGATCCCTGGCAAGTGCAAGGGGTCAAGTGGCGCGGCATCGCGCTGACCGAATTTGATGGCCATCGCTGGAGCAGCCAGCAAAACCACCCGCGACCGTTCCGCTCGGACTCCAACGGATGGTTTTCGCTGCCGCTTCCTTCTGAACTGCATCCCGCCGGAACACTGCCGGTGACTTATCGAGTGATCCTGGAACCGGTTGCCACCGACGCCGTATTTGTCGCCGCCGAGGTGGCTCAGGTGCGCGGTGGATTCCGCGAGCCCGGCAGCCGCACCCGCGGCTACCTCGTGCTCGATTCCACCCGCTCGCTTCTCAACCCCTTCCACAATTTTGCCAGAGTCGGCTACGAGGCAGTCTCCTTCCTGCCGCGGGTGGCGCCGGAAACGCTTCGCTCCTCAAGCCCTGTTTATCCCCGGGAGGTGCGAGCGAAATACTTGCAGTTGCCCCCGCAAGACCCGCGCCTTCCCCAGCTTGCCCGGGAAGTCACCCGCAGCGCGACCAACACCTACGACAAGGCAAGCATGCTCGAACTGTTCTTGCGAACGAAATTCGGTTACACGCTCGATCTCCCCGACACTCCCCAGGCGGACCCGCTGGCCCACTTTCTCTTCGAGCGCAAGAAAGGACATTGCGAGTACTTTGCCTCTTCCATGGCAGTCATGTTGAGAACGCTCGGAATCCCTTCCCGCCTTGCCAACGGTTTTCTTACCGGAGAGTACAACGACGTGGGCAACGACTACATCGTGCGCGCTCGCGATGCCCACTCGTGGGTCGAGGTCTATTTCCCCGGTTATGGCTGGTATCCCTTTGACCCGACGCCGCCGGATAATGAGTCGCAAAGAACAGGCCTCTGGGCGCGGGTGAATCAATATCTCGATGCCCTGGAATGGACCTGGACCGAGTGGGTCATCAACTACGATTTCACCCACCAGGTATCGCTCGCCAGGAACCTGGAGCGAAGCTCGCGGAGCTGGGTGGGCGAGGCGCGACATGCGGTCAAGCGCGCCCGGCGGGCGGTCATCGACACGATGAAGCGCCTGCAAGACCGCATGGCGCATAGCGCATGGAGCCTGGCGCTGGCGCTGCTCCTCGGAGGCGTGGCCCTGCTTTTGTTGCGAGGTCGGGCAGTCTTCGATTGGCTGGAAGAAACGCTGGCCTTGCGGGTGCGCGCCTCGCCTCGCTTTGCTTCGCACCAAGCTTCCATCAGCTATCAGCGCATGCTGCGCCTTCTTGGCCGGCGCGGCCTGGTCAAGCGGCCCTGGGAGACCCCGGAAGAATTTGCGCACTCGGTAAGCCGGCCGGAACTCCTCTTGCCCGTACGCGAGCTGACGGAACTCTATAACGGCGCTCGCTTTGGCACCCTGCCTCTCGATACGTCGCGCTTTGTCGCTTTGCTGAACCTCATCAAGACCCTTCCCGAAAATTACTAACCGACCTGTAAAGGCTGGCTGCTGCCCGGCAACGCGCCCCTGCATTCTAACGCCCGGCTCATGCCGGCCGTGCCTACAGGCAGGCGCCGCTGACTGTGTTAAAATGGCTGTTTCGTGCGGATAGCTCGGCCTCCCTCGGTTGGCATCCTTCGCCGCTCCGAGCTTTCTAAACACCATACCATGCCCAAAGTTGGCTTTATCAGCCTGGGTTGCCCCAAGAACCTGGTGGATAGCGAAGTCATGATGGGTCTCCTTTTCCGCTCCGGGCTTGAGCTGACGCCGCGAGCCGAAGAGGCCGACGTGTTGGTGGTCAACACCTGTAGCTTCATCGAACCGGCCCAGCGCGAATCCATCCAGACGATCCTCGAGATGGCTGAGCACAAGAAATCAGGCCGGGCCAAACGTTTGGTGGTCGCCGGTTGTCTGGTCGAGCGCTTTCGCCAGGAAATTCTCAAAGAAATCCCCGAGGTGGATGCCGTCATCAACCCGCAGCAAGTGAACCAGATTGTGGAGGCCTGCGGCAACGAGGGGCTGTTTGCGCCCGCCGAGGCGGAGCCTTACCTTTATCACGAGATGACGCCGCCACGGCAGGAGGTCCCGCGCCCCGGCGACCTGCTCCGCGCGGAAATCTACGAGGCGCACCCTTACGATTTAATCGGCCGGGTCGTAGGCCAACCATGAAGTACCACTGCCCCATCTGCGGAAAGCCGGTTGACTCCCATAGCGATCCAGAATTTCCTTTTTGCAGCGAACGATGCCGAACCACCGACCTGGGCAATTGGGCAACCGAGCGCTACCGCATCCCTGGCCCGCCGAACGGGATCGAACCGCCAACCGTCGAAGAGACGGAGGATGAACCCAAATCCGGCGAATCAAAATCGTAAGAAGGCTCGGCGCATCGGCGTGCTGGCGGCCACTGTTTTGGGCGCTGGCTACGTTCCTCTGGCGCCGGGAACGGCCGGCTCAGTGGTGTCGGTGGCGCTGCTGATCCTTCTTCGCCAGCACGCCCCCGAACCTTTTCTGGCGTTTCATCTCATCGCGGTTGCGCTCTTGACCCTGATGGGAGCATGGGCTTGCTCGGAAAGCGAAAAGCATTTTGGCAAGCGCGATCCTCATGAGGCGATCCTTGACGAAGTGGCCGGCCAGCAGGTGGCGTTGCTTGGCCTGCCGCTCGCACCTCTGCCGCCGCAACTTCTGTGGGCCAACGGGTGGAAATATTTTCTTGCGGCGTTTATACTTTTTCGTATCTTCGACGTAGCGAAGCCGTTCCCCATCCGCCGGACCGAGCGGCTGCCCGGGGGTTGGGGAATGATGGCTGATGATCTCGTGGCGGGAGCGTTCAGCTTCCTTGTCCTCTGGATGTGGCGGGGGCTCGGAACGTGAAGCGCCTTCCGCAGGGTGCGACCGAAGAAGAATCATGGCGCGTACGGTAAAAATTGAGAGCGTCTCGCCGTCGGCAGCCATTTCCGGCGGCGACATACTGATTCGCGGTCAAGGCTTTGACCCGAGCAAGCACGTTCGGCCGCGAGTGAAATTCGGCGATAGAGAAGGCAGCGTGGTGGTGGCAGCGGCTGATTTCTTGCTGGCGCGGGTGCCCGACGGCGCCACCCACGGGCAAATCCGCATCGCTGCCGACGGCATGGAAAGCGCGCCCTATCCTTTCTCGCTGGGCGTTCAGATCGCTGACAGCTTGCATCCGGTCGCCAACCCGGCCATCGATCGCCAGGGAAATATCTACGCGACGTTCAGCGGCGCCCGCGGGCAAAAGGTCCCGGTCTCGGTTTATCGCATCGATCCCAGCTATCGCGTCAAGCCGTTCGTGACGGAAATGATGAACCCGACCGGCCTGGCCTTTTCTTCCGACGGCTACCTGCACGTCTCCAGCCGATTCGACGGAACCATCTACCGCATCGACCCTGAGGGCCACTCCACTGTTTTTGCCGAGGGCATGGGAGTGGCCACCGGCATTGCCTTTGATCGGCATGGCTTCCTCTATGTCGGCGACCGGAGTGGAACCCTGTTCAAGATCGGGCCCGACCGCAAGACCTTCGTTTTTGCCACCCTCGAACCCAGTATTGCCGCCTATCACCTGGCGTTCAATGCCGAGGGAGACCTCTTCGTCACCGGCCCGACGACGTCGAGCTATGATGCCATCTACCGGGTTACCCCGGCCGGCGAAGTTTCTCGTTTTTACCGCGGATTGGGGCGTCCGCAGGGCCTTGCCTTTGACAAGGCCGGCAATCTCTATGTGGCCGCGTCCCTGGCAGGCCGGCGCGGCATCGTTTGCCTTACGCCCAACGCCAAAGCCGAACTCGTTGTCTCTGGGCCGGGGGTTGTCGGCATGGCTTTCCTGCCGAACCGGCGCCTCATCCTTGCCACCAACAGCGCCCTATTCCACCTCGACTGGAACGTGGAGGGCCTGCCGTTGCTCTCCTGACCGCTCATGCCGGAAGGATTTATCGGAGAAGCCGAAATCATTGCCATTGGTTCCGAGTTGCTCACCCCCTATCGGACGGATACCAACTCTCTCTTCCTCACGGAGAAACTGAACGAATTGGGAATTGATGTCGTCGGCAAGACCGTGGTCGGCGATGATCGCGAGCGGCTCAAAAAGGTGTTGAGCGACACCCTTGGCCGAGCCGATCTGGTGATTTGCTGCGGCGGCCTTGGCCCGACCGAGGATGACGTTACGCGGGAAACTGCAGCCGCGCTGCTCGGAAGGAAATTGAAACGCGATGACGCCCTTCTGCGCCGGCTCGAAGCCCGTTTCCGCGCCCGCGGCCTGGAAATGCCGGCCAACAACGAGCGTCAGGCTATGGTGCCGGAGGGCGCGACGCAGCTTGAGAACCGAATAGGGACGGCGCCGGGGCTCTGGCTCGAAGCCGGCTCAAAGATCGTTCTGCTTCTTCCCGGCCCGCCCCCCGAACTGAAGGAGGTGTTCGAGAAAGAATGTCTGCCCCGGCTCAAGCCTCGTGCGCGCCGGAGGCGGATGGTGACGCGGGTGCTCATGGTCACCGGGCTCACCGAATCGGACACCGACGATCGCATCGCCCCCATTTACAAGCAGGTTGACAACCCGACGGTTACTATCCTGGCCGCTCCGGGGGAAATCCAGATTCATGTTCGCGGTAAAGGCGCCACCGAAGAGGATGCACAAGCTCTGGTGGACGAGCTGGCAGAACGCATCAACGAGAAACTGGGGAAATATGTCTTTTCCCGGAACGGCGCCAGACTGGAAGAGGTGGTCGCAGAGCAACTCCTGTTGGCCCACAAGACCGTGGCCGTGGCCGAAAGCTGCACCGGCGGCCAGGTGGCCCAAAGGCTCACCAACATCGCCGGCAGTTCGGCTTATTTCCTTGGCGGCGTCGTGTGCTACTCTAACGACGCGAAGGTTTGGTGGACGGACGTTCCGGCGGGTCTTATCGAAGCCAAGGGAGCGGTCAGCCAGGAGGTGGCGTGCGCGCTTGCCTCGGGAATTCGGAAACGAAGTTCCGCCGACTTCGGCATTGGCGTTACCGGGATCGCCGGCCCGAGGGGGGCGACACCGGCCAAGCCCGTCGGCCTTGTGTATGTTGCTGTCGCCGACGCGCAGAAAACCGAGGCGCGCATGTACCATTTTCCCGGCGATCGAGCTCGGGTGCGCAAGCAGGCTTGCCAGGCCGCTCTCGAAATGCTCCGCCGAAGATTGCTGGGATCCTGATGCGGCTGTTCGTGGCGATCGATTTGCCGGAGGCGATTCGCGCCGGAATCGCTCGCTTGATGACACAACTGAAGCCCGCGTCTCCCGGACTGCGCTGGGGCCATCCCGGCGGCATTCATCTCACGCTGAAATTTATCGGCGAAGTCGCCGGCCAACAGGCAGCCGGAATTCGCCGGGCGCTCGGCGAAGTGAAAGGCATGCAGCCGGCTGAAATCAGGGTTGCCGGCGCGGGGTTTTTCCCGAATGACAAGCACGCGCGGGTGTTTTGGATCGGCGTGGAGGCCAACCCGGCGTTGGGCGAGCTGGCCGAGGCCATCGAAAGCAAGCTCGATGCCCTTGGCGTCAGGCGAGAAGAGCGCGCCTTTCATCCGCACCTGACGCTCGGCCGTTTTCGCGAGCCGGAAAATCCTTTCGCGCTCAAGGAAGCGATCACGAGCGCTGGCGCCATAGACCTGGGAAGCTTCGGCGCGCGTGAATTCTATCTGTTTCAAAGCTATCTGAGCCCCAAGGGCGCCGAATATACCAAGCTTGAGCGATACCTCTTCGCCCCGGAAATTCTCGGAAACGGATAGGCGGCTCAAGAAACCATGAGCGGAATGGACATCCTGGCCGTTGGCATCGCCTACTTGCTTGGCGCCGTTCCCTTCGGCTACCTGATTGCCAAACGGGCTCACGGCGGCGACATTCGCTCGAGCGGCAGCGGCTCCATCGGCGCCACCAATGTGATGCGCTCGGTTGGCCGAGGCGCCGGCCTTGCCACTCTCCTGCTCGACGTTGCCAAGGGCTTTGCGGCAGTCTGGATGGTCCGGCAACTCTCCCCCGACCAACCGCGGACGGTCGTCCTTGCCTCTTTTGCCGCCATTGTTGGCCATGTCTTTCCGGTGTTTCTAAAATTCCGCGGCGGCAAAGGGGTGGCTACCGGTGTAGGCGTCTATCTTGCCATTGCGCCCAAAGCGGTGCTGGCTGTCCTGGTGCTCTGGGCGATCGCCGTTGTCATCTGGCGCTATGTCTCGCTCGGTTCCATCTTCGGCACGGCTGCTTTCCCTCTCTGCGCTTACCTCATCTATCGTCCGCCGCTTGAGGCCGCTCTCGGCATGATTGCCGCCGCGACGCTCATCGTGCTCAAGCACTGGAGCAACATCGAGCGGCTGGTCGCCGGCACCGAACCACGCCTGAACCTTTCCCGGGGACCAAAATCGTGAAGAGGATCGCCATCATCGGCGGGGGAAGCTGGGGCACGGCGCTGTCCATCGTCCTGATGCGGAGCTCCGCCAGGACGGGGCCGCACCACATCCGTCTCTGGGTCCGTGAAAAAGATATTTGCGAGCGGCTGCGCCAGACGCGCGTGAACGATGTCTTTCTTCCCGGCTTTGCGGTTCCCGAGGCGGTGGAAGTGACCGACGACCTCGGCCAGGCGCTTGCCGGCGCCGATATTGTCCTCGGCGTCATGCCCTCCGCCCACGCCCGGAAAACGTATCGCGCCATGCTGCCCCACCTTGCCCCCAAGATGGTGTTCGTGAGCGCCACCAAAGGAATAGAAGAGGATTCGCTCAGCCGCATGAGCCAGGTCATCCAGGAGGTCGTCGGCGAAAAATTCCGACCGCGCGTGGCGGCTCTCTCCGGCCCCACGTTTGCCCGGGAGATGGCCCGCGGCGATCCGGCAGCGGTGGTGATTGCCTCGCCTGACAACGAGCTGATGGAAATGATCCAGCGGGAATTTTCCGGGGCGCACTTTCGCCTCTATCGAAACGCGGACCTGGTTGGCGTCGAGCTTGGCGGCTCGCTCAAGAACGTGATCGCGATTGCCGCCGGTGTCTGCGATGGTCTGGGACTCGGCTCGAACACCATTGCCGCGTTGATCACCCGCGGGCTGGCCGAAATGACCCGGCTTTCGGCAGCGCTTGGTGCCAAGCGGGAGACGCTGGCGGGACTTTCCGGCATGGGTGACCTGGTCCTGACCTGCACCGGAGCCCTCAGCCGCAACCGCTCGGTCGGCCTGGAACTCGGCAAAGGCCGCAAACTTCAGGAGATCATCGGCTCGATGCGCATGGTGGCCGAAGGCGTGGGCACCACCGTGGCCGCCGTCCGCCTCGCTCGCAACGCCGGCGTCGAAATGCCCATCACCGAGCAGATGCACACCATGCTTTACGAGGGCCGCTCCCCCCGGGAAGCCGTCCACGAACTGATGGAACGCAGCTTGAAACACGAATAGCCCGGGGAGGCGCATGCCCGTCGGGGCGCCACCCCGTCGTTTCTTCTGGATAGTACTTTAGTCCTATAGCAATCCGGTTGAGCCAATCAGCAGAATAGCTTGTCTTTCCTCCTGAGCCGACCCGCGGATAGGACTGCGAATGACCGGCCCGCGCCGGCGGATTCCGCTTCTCTACGTTCTACTGCTCGTCATGGTGACTGTCTCGGTCGCCCCGCTTGTCCTCTATCACAACCGCGTGCTTGAAATCAGCCGCATGAAGCTGGCCGACCATGAGCAGCGGTTGCAAACCGATACGACGCGGCTCCTGTCCGAAGCGATTCATCTTTACCGGCAGCACGCCGGGCAGCAGTTGCAGTCGTTGCGCCGGACACTGGTTCTGGCTGGATTCGCCGAGGACGCCGCCAGTGCCAAGCGTTCGGGCCAGCTTCGGCAGGTGCTCGAAGAGCACGTCGCCCGCGATCCCGGAGTGGACTACGTTACCGTGCTCAACCGCGAGGCCAAAGGGGTCCGCGCCGGAAACTTTCAGGCGGACGAGGATCCCTTTGTGCGCAAGGCGCTGGAACGCGCCTTCGCCGCCGGCACGCAACGGCTGGAATTCACTTCCGACCCCCTCAACATCTCGCGCGGCGGAGAAAACCATCCGGCCATCGTCCTCGCTGTCCCGCTTTTGCTCCCGGCCGGTCCGGCGGGCGGGCACGAAGACTTTCGCGGCATCGTGGCAGAGCTGATCTCACTCGATCCCATTGTGGATCGCCTCCGCGACGCGAGTCACCATGGCCGCGTCAGCTACGTGGTGGACCGCAACGGCCACGTCGTGGCTCATCCTGACGTGCGCAAATACATTGCCGGGCAAGACGTCAGCGGCATCGGCATCGTGCAAAAGTATCTGGAAATGCCGATCCAGCTTCGGGCCACCGCCACCGCTCCTTTTGAGATTGCCGAAAATGGCATGTGGGTGGAGATGCTCGGCACCTATAGCCCGGTGCGCGATCTCTATTGGGCGGTCATCGCTCAACGCCGCCTGGCGGATGCCCACGCCGACATGGGTATCCGCGACATGAACCAGCAAGCGATGCACCTGGTCCTGATCGCTATCGTCCTCAGCATGATGGTCAGCCTCCTGCTCGCCCGGCGCATCACCTACCCCATCCACATGCTGGCCGAAATTACCCGCGCCATCTCACGCGGCGAGTTTCATCGGCGGGTGCAGCTCCGCAGCCGGACGGAAATCGGCGAGTTGGCTGAAAACTTCAATTTGATGGCCCAGGATATCGAGAACTACATTGAGCAGCTCAAGCAGGCGGCGCAAGAAAACCGCGAGCTGTTTATGGGCACCATTCGCATGCTTTCAGCCGCCATCGACGAGAAGGACCCCTACACCCAGGGCCATTCCGGCCGGGTGGCCAAGTACTCCGTGATCATCGCCGAGGAATTGGGCCTGATCGATGCTGAGGTCGACCAGATCCGGATTTCCGCCCTGTTGCATGACGTGGGTAAGATTGGGATTGATGACCGGGTGCTCAAGAAACCGGGGACACTCACCCCGGAAGAGTTCCAACTGATGAAGCAACATCCCTCGAAAGGCGCCAACATCATGCGGCCGGTGCCGCAACTGTCGGAAATGATCCCGGGCATCGAGCTGCACCACGAATCCTTTGACGGCTCCGGCTATCCACGCCGGCTGGTCGGCACGGAAATTCCGCTCATGGCTCGCATCATTGCGGTGGCGGACACCCTCGACGCCATCACCACCAATCGGCCCTACCAGTCAGCCTACGAACTCGATTACGCCCTGAAGATGATCCGCCACCTTTCCGGCAAGCGCTTTGACCCGAACGTGGTGGAAGCCTTTGCCCGAGCCGTCGAGAAGGGCGCCATCAAACTCAATCTCGCCTTGATCGAAGCCTGAGCGTGCTTTGACACACCCGCTTCGGCGACAACGGCCTGCTTTTGCTGGTGCCGTTCCAACTATTTGCGCAACATACCGAGATGGCGCGACAAGTGATCTGTAGGCGCTGCGTCCTTGAAAAACCTGCCCTAAAATACTTGGAACGGCACTAGAATAGCTGGCGGGCTTGGCGCCGACCACCACGATGCAAACCCTCTTCGGTTCAACGGAGGAACGAGGCTGGCTCGACCGGCTGAGGCAGGCCGTTCGCTCGACCAAGCAGCAATTGGCCGCTCGCCTCGAGGACATCGTCGAAGGCGGCAAGGAAATCGATGCGGCTCTTCTCGAGAATCTGGAGGCCGGGCTCATCGGCGCCGACCTGGGCGTGAAGACGACGGGCGAGGTGCTCGAAAAGATTCGACAGCAGGTCAACCGGCAAACACTCAAAGACCCGCACGGGCTCAAGGCAGCTCTCAAGCAGGAGCTGCTCGGCATTCTCGAGTCGGTTACCAAGAAGGACGGGCCGGCGCCGGCGGTGCCGGAAGCCTTGCCGCGGGTGATTTTTGTCGTCGGCGTGAACGGCACGGGCAAGACGACCTCGATCGGCAAGTTAGCCTACCGCCTCCGCAAGGACGGCAAGCAGGTGCTGATCTGCGCCGCCGATACCTTTCGCGCCGCAGCCATCGAACAACTGGAGATCTGGGCCAGGCGAATCGGTTCTGAGATGATCCGGCAAAAGCCGGGGGCGGACCCGGCGGCGGTGGTGTTCGATTCGCTCGCGGCCGCGGTCGCGCGCAAGACCGATTGCGTCATCGTGGACACCGCCGGCCGGCTCCATACCAAATCGAATCTGATGGCCGAGCTCGAGAAGATGAAGCGCACGGCAGCCAAGCTTGTGGCTGGCGCTCCCCATGACGTTCTGCTTGTCATTGACGCCACCACTGGACAAAACGGCCTGGCTCAAGCCCGCGTGTTTACTGAAAGGGTGGGCGTGACCGGGATCATCCTCACCAAGCTCGACGGCACGGCCAAGGGCGGCATCGCTCTGGCCATCGTGCGCGAATTGGGCTTGCCCATCCAGTATGTGGGAACGGGCGAAACCTTGGAGGATCTGCTTCCTTTCCATCCCAAAGATTTTATCGAGTCGCTCTTTGCCTGAAACACACAGCCCAAAAGATTGGATGGCACAGGCGCTCGAGCTTGCCCGCCGGGGCGAAGCTCTCGCCAGCCCTAACCCTATGGTGGGCGCCTTGGTGGTCAGCGACGGAGAAATGGTTGGGAGCGGATTCCACACCTACGACGGCCGGCACCACGCCGAAGCGCTCGCGCTCGATCAGGCCGGCGAACGTGCTCGCGGCGCGACCCTGTATCTCAACCTGGAACCTTGCTCGCACGCCGGTCGAACGCCGCCCTGCGTCGAGCGCATCATCGCTGCCGGCGTGGCGCGCGTCGAAGCGGCGATGATTGACCCGAACCCGCTGGTCTCCGGCAAAGGCATCGAGAGGCTGCGGGGGGCGGGAATCCGCGTCGGGCTGGGAATCGCCGAAGACGAAGCCAGGCAACTCAACCAAACGTTTGCCAAATATGTCCGCACGGGACTGCCCTTTGTCACCCTCAAGATCGCCATGACCCTCGATGGACGAATTACTTCGCCTGACCGGGAAGAAAGATGGATTAGTTCGGCAGCGGCGCGGGCGGAGGTGCAGCACTTGCGCCACCGCCACGACGCCATCCTCACTGGCTCGGGAACGATCGCCGTTGACGATCCTGAGTTGACCGACCGCAGTCCCGTCGCTACCCATCCCCGGCGCCGGCCCCTTCTCCGCGTCATCCTGGACAGCCGGCTGTCCATTTCGCCCGCGGCACGCGTGATTCAAACCGCCGCCCATGACGTTCTTCTTCTCACGGCTGTGACCTCCACCGAAGCAAGCAAGCGATTTTCCGGCGGAAGCGTTGAAATCGTTTCAGTGGGTGGCGAGGGCCCGTACCATGCGGTACGGGGCGAGGCGCAGGTGGACCTCAAGGGCGCTCTCAAGGAGTTGGGCCGGAGAGAAATCACGAGCGTGCTCGTCGAGGCGGGCGCCAGGCTTTCCACAGCCTTCCTCAAGGCCGGTCTGGTGGACAAAATGATTCTCTACTACACGCCCAAGCTGATTGGTCAGGAGGGCACGCTGCCCCTCGTTGCGCGAAATTTTTCTCGCCTTGCCCAGGCGCCCACGTTGCATAATGTCACCGTGCGGCAGCTTGGCGACGAAGCGGTGGTGGAAGGATACCTGCGCGATGTTTACCGGAATCATTGAAGAGGTAGGGAAGATTGACTGGCTCGCAACGCGGCCCGAAGGCGGCCGCCTCCGGGTGCAGGCGCCGCGGGTGGCCGCTCACCTGGAAGTGAGTTCAAGCATCGCGGTGAACGGTTGTTGCCTCACCGTGGTCGAGCGCGGGCAGGACTGGTTCGCCTGCGACCTGGCCGATGAAACTCTGCGCCGCACCGGCTTTGCGCGACTCGCCACCGGGGCCCCGGTCAACCTGGAACGGCCTCTTGCGGCCTCGAGCCCTCTCGGCGGACACTTTGTGCAGGGGCATGTGGACGGAGTCGGCGAATTTCTCTCGCTCGATCCGAGCGGCGACAACTGGTTGCTCCGCGTCCGAGTGCCGCCGGAGGTCGAGCGCTACGTTGTCGGGAAGGGTTCGATCGCCATCGAAGGCATCAGTCTGACGGTGGCAGGGCTTGAAGGTTCGGTCGTCGAGGTGGCGATCATACCGTTTACCTACCAGAACACGAACCTGGCCGCCCTCCAGCCCGGCCATCCGGTTAACATCGAATGCGACATTTTGGCGAAGTATGTCGAGAGGTTTCTCCAGGGGAAACGGGAACCGGCGGCCGAACCCGCCTCATCCCGGTTGACCATGGAACGTCTGCGCGAAGAAGGTTTCTGATGGGGCCCCGGAGCGATCCCGCAGAGCGGGACCGCTGCGAGTTAGAGGAAGTTATGCTCAAAGCAAAAAAGAGGGCCGGCAAACCACGCAAGAAACATTCCCAAGGAGCGGCGCGAAAGATTTCCGTCGTGAAATGGCGTGACACGGACAGCGGAGGCCACTTCGAAATCTATCTCCCATCCACCTGGAAAACCAGGACGAGCCAGAACCCCGGCCAGAAACAATGACCCGAAATAACCCCTGAGGAAGCAGCGCAGGGTTTTTGTTCTCCAAGACCTTGCGGTCTCTTCCCGCCGGCGCAAAGCGGCAGGCTTCCGCCAGGGGCGCCATTCCTTCCGCTAGCGAGGCTTCCGCAGAGGAATCTTGATCAACCCGTAGGCAATCGCGCCAGAGGCAACCAGCGACAAATAGCCGCCCCAGGCAGCGTAAAAGGAAGGCGTATCCACGCCGGCGATGAGCCGGATCATGGAGGACCCGCTCAGAAGGAACACTCCGGCCAGTATGATGCCGGTGATGGCCTCGCCGGCGATGAGTCCCGATGCCACCAGCGTGCCCCGCTGCTCGATGCTTGCTCTGTCTTGCGCGGCACGCCGGGCCGCAACCCGATCGGTGACCCACTTGAAGACGCCGCCCAAGAAAATCGCTGAAGTCGTTTCCAGCGGCAGATACATGCCGACGGCAATGAGCATGGGTGAGGGAGCATCAATCATCACGAGCGCGACGCCGAAGAGGCAGCCCATCAGGATGAGGCCCCAGGCCATCTGCCCGCCTACAATGCCCTTGGCCAGCGTGGCCATCAGTCCGGCCTGGGGTGCGGGCAATTCCCTGCCGCCGATGCCGCCGGTCGAAAGATTCGCCTCGTGCAGCCACATCATCGGCAAAACCAGGAAAAACGATAGCGCCACGACGCTCAAAATTTCCGCCACCTGCATCTTCCAGGGTGTGCCGCCCAGCAAATACCCGGCTTTCAAATCCTGAATCAAACTGCCGGAAACACAGCAGGCGCAGCAAACCACCGAAGCCACGCCGAGTACCGCTGCCAGCCCGCTCAATCCGCGAACGCCGATCGCCACCATCACCAGCGCGGCCACAACCAGAGCCGAAAGCGTCAATCCGGACACGGGCTGGTTGGAACTTCCCACCAACCCCACCAGATAGCCGCCGATGGCTGAGAGAACAAATCCGGTCAACGTCATCACCAACGCGGCCAGGAGGGTTCCGGCGAAGCTCTGCGTGAAGTGGTAGTAGATGAACGAAATCGGTATCACCAGGGCAGCGATGGAAATCACAATCCACCGAAGGGGGATGTCCACATCGAGGCGACTGCGCCCGGCTGCTTCCGCCTGGCTCAGCTTGGCGGACGCCATCGCTCCTTTCAGCGAGCGAAACAAGGATTCGCGCATACTGTAGAGCGTATAGACGGCGCCGACCAGCATCGCCCCCACGGCAATCGGCCGCACGATGTTGTACCAGACGCTGTAAGCAAGCAAATCGTAAGGGGCGCCGGCAGCGAGCCCCGCCGGAAAACGGTTGGGCAAATCGGGATCAAGGAAAAGGACCAGCGGAATCAGGATCCACCAGGCAACGACTCCCCCGGAAAAGTTGATGGCAGCGAGGCGCGGCCCGATGATGTACCCGATCCCGATTAACGCGGGTGAAATGGAGGGGGTAGAGAAGGAAATGGCGCCGAGATGCTCGACATCGCCGATTGGTTTCTTGCTGAAATCAAAATGATGGATGACGGACTTGGGAAAACGAATCAGCCCGGCAATGGTCTCTTTGAAGACCGGGAAACCCTTTTCGTCCTTGAGGAGCTGGAGCAGCGCGCCGACGCCCAGGGCGCCGAAGATGTAGCGCGGCGCGGCGCTGCCCGTCGCTTGCCCTGCCTTCACAATCTCCGCGCTGGCCGTGCTTTCTGGAAACGGCAAATCGGAATCGACACACAGCGGCCTCCGCAGGATGATGATGAAGAAGATGCCGAGCAGCCCGCCGGCGAGCAGGATCACCACCCCTTCCCAATAGTGGCCGCCGAAGCCGCTCCAGAGCTTCTGCCCGTCCAGGTCCACCAGGACGAACGCAGGAATCGTAAAGATGGCACCGGCCACGAGCGCCTCGCCGACCGAAGCGGCGGTTCGCGTCAAGTTTTGTTCGAGCACCCCGCCGCGAAAAAACGGAAGACGAAAGAGCCAGATCGCCACCACGGCCGCCGGGATGGTGGCGGCGACCGTTTGGCCGGCCTTCATTCCCAGGTAGGCGTTGGCAGCTCCGAACACGGCGGCCATGAGGATGCCGGCGACAACGGCTTTGAGCGTGAATTCAGGTTCCCTGGAATCGTGGGGAACGAACGGGCGAAAGGAATCACTCATGAGCTCCTCTTGAACTTGGAGTAGGGCGCGCCCGGCGGCGCAGGGAGCCAAAACCGTCAACCGCCGAAAGGAGGAAGAGGGAACCGGCGCGAGGAGGCAGGCGAGGGTCTATGCCGAAACCTCCAGGATGGGAACGAGTTCGTCCTTCAGGCGAAAATCGCGCAGGACCGGAACTGGCGATGCGACGAATTCCAGCAAGCTGCCGAAAAGCGTCACGCGGCCTTCATGAAGAAAGACGATGCGGTCGGCTACCTTGCGCGCCAGGTGAGTGTCATGGGTAACGACGACGGCGGTCTTATGGAGCTGCCGCTTTAATTTCAAAATCAAGTCGCCCACGTGAGCGGCCATTACCGGATCAACTTGCGTGGTCGGCTCATCATAAAGGACAGCGTCGGGCTCGACCGCCAAAGCGCGGGCAATCGCCACCGCCCGCTTCACCCCCGTCGAGATGTCCGCCGGGTAGAGCTCGGCGTACTCTTCCACCTCGAGCATGCGCAGAAGCTCGCCGGTGCGCTGGATGACCGCCTCTTCATCGAGTTGCCGTTCCCAAAGGGGATAGGCAACGTTCTCGGCTACCGAGAGAGAATCAAAAAGGGCGCCGGATTGAAAGACCATCGTCACGCGCCGGCGAATCGGGATAAGCCGGTCTTCGTCCCAATCGGTGATGTCCTCACCATCCACAAAAACGCGGCCCGAGTCCGGCTTCAAAAAGCCGACGATGTGCCGGAGGGTGACGGATTTTCCTACGCCGCTGCGCCCCATAATGGCGAGCGTTTCCCCTCGGCGGAGGTTGAAACTGACGTCCACGAGCACTTCCTGCTCGCCAAAGGATTTATAAACGTTGCGGAATTCAATGAAGGACGGGCTCGGGGCACTCGAAGGTTTCTCGTCGGTCACCGGCGGCCCTCCCACCATGCTCGCGCTTCTTCATACTCGCGCGCCGAGTTCATATTCTTGAACAAGCGACCTCCAAAATCAAACGGTTTCAGCTCTTCCGCTGTCAAAATGCGAAGGCGCAGCTCGCGGTACGCCTCGGTGATTTTCGGATAGCCGCTCACCAGCAGGCTCTCATAGACCGGCAAGGTATCGCGGTGGTACGCAGCGGCCAGTGGTTGATAGGCATCGCCCGGCGCCGGAACGACAACCTGCGCGGCGGAGGGCTTCGCCGTGCGGATGAGGTGTCGCAAAAAATCGGCAGTCAGGTAGGGAAGGTCGCACGCGAGGATGAGGTTCCAATTGGTCGAGCTGGCGCTGAGCGCCGCGCAAATTCCGGCTACCGGACCGCGACCCGCAACCGGGTCAGGAAGGACCTCGACACCCAAATGGCGATATGCTTCCGGCGAACCCGCAATCGCCACTCGCCCCACCAGGGGACGCACCATCTCGATCAAGTGCGCCAGGAGCGGACGACCGGAAAATTCCAGCAGCGCCTTGTTCCGGCCCATGCGGCGGCTCCAGCCGCCGGCGAGGAAGAAGGCTGAAAAGGTATCGTCAGGAAGCACTGAGGTCATTTGCAGTTGGGCCCGGCGGGGATTATAGCCGGGATGTCGGAAGAAAGCGTAGCCGATCCCGGCGAAAGCCCATCCAGGGCGCGCGGGGTCGGCCACCGGCAGGCTTGTACGAGGGCGCTGGCCAACCATCAGCACCATCCAGAACAGACGGGCGGATGACCCCAGAAGCGACGGTTAGCGTCGTCTTCGAGGCTCACCCCGCTTCCCTGACAGCGAACCTTTTCGCAGTTGCAGCCGGGAGGGCTAAATTGGCTGGTATCCAAATGAAATAAAAGGGATTGTATTACCGAGACAGAGTGCGGGCGGAGTGTGGCAAGCGCCCATCGTTCTATCCCCTTGACAATGTTAGAGCAAGGTCGCTATAGTAGCACTCTTTACCGGAGAGTGCTAATCTTTGCCGGTAAATTGTGCCTGCAATTGACATTACGAGTCTCAAACTAATCCTGGAGGAAGAGGAACTATGGCCTTGAACGTGAGACCGCTGCACGACCGTGTTATGGTCAAGCGTTTGGAAGAGGAAGAGGTCGTGAAGGGGGGCATCATTATCCCTGACACGGCCAAAGAGAAGCCCCAAGAGGCCGAGGTGATGGCCGTGGGGAACGGCAAGATCCTTGAAAACGGCAACCGCGTTCCGCTTGACGTCAAGGTGGGCGACCGCGTCCTGTTCGGGAAATATTCAGGCAGCGAAATCAAGATCGACGAACAAGAGTATCTCATCCTGCGCGAGGAAGAGATTCTGGCGATTGTCGGCCACGCTGCCAAAGCAAAATCGGGCAAGTAGTGGAGATATTTCCCCGGCTGATCCCGATGCATCGGGAGAAGTCGGGGTCGCGATTCCAACATTGGGAGGAGAGAAAGCATGGCCAAGCAAATCGTTACCGGCGAGGAATCACGGCAGGCGATTCTTCGCGGCGTTAACATTCTAGCGGATGCAGTCAAAATCACGCTCGGCCCGAAGGGCCGCAACGTGGTGATTGAGAAGAAATTTGGCCCGCCGGTCAGCACCAAGGACGGGGTGACGGTGGCCAAAGAAGTCGAGTTGAAGGACCCGCTCGAAAACATGGGCGCGCAGATGGTGCGCGAGGTGGCTTCGAAGACTTCCGATGTTGCCGGCGACGGCACTACCACCGCCACGGTTCTGGCGCAGGCGATCTTCCGCGAGGGAGTGAAGTGCGTGGCCGCGGGTGCCAACCCCATGGCCTTGAAGCGCGGCATCGAAAAGGGCGTTGAGGCGGCCGTGGAAGCAATCAAGAAGCTCTCCAAGCCGGTCAAGGGAGAGATGATCGCCCAGGTCGGCACCATTTCCGCCAACAACGACCAGGAGATCGGGAACATCATCGCGGAAGCCATGAAGAAGGTGGGCAAAGACGGCGTCATCACCGTGGAGGAGTCGAAGACGATGACGACCGAACTGGAAGTGGTCGAGGGCATGCAGTTTGATCGCGGCTATCTCTCGCCCTACTTCGTGACCGACCCGGAGCGCATGGAAGCGGTGCTCGAAGACGTCCGCATCCTCATCCACGAAAAGAAAATCAGCTCGATGAAGGACCTGCTCCCGTTGCTCGAGCAAATCGCCAAAATGGGCAAGCCGCTTCTGATCATCGCCGAGGAAGTTGAAGGCGAGGCGCTTGCCACCCTGGTGGTCAACAAGCTGCGCGGCACGCTCCAGTGCGTGGCCGTGAAGGCGCCGGGCTTTGGCGACCGCCGCAAGGCGATGCTCGAGGACATTGGCGTGCTCACCGCCGGCCGTGCCATCAGCGAGGACCTGGGCATCAAGCTCGAGAATGTGAAAATCGAAGACCTCGGGCGGGCCAAGAAGGTCACCATCGACAAGGACAACACCACCATCGTCGAGGGCGCTGGCAAGGCCTCCGAGATCGAAGGCCGCGTCAAGCAGCTACGCGCCCAGATCGAGGAGACCACCTCCGACTATGACAGCGAGAAGCTCCAAGAGCGGTTGGCGAAGCTGGTGGGCGGCGTGGCCGTGATCAAGGTCGGCGCCGCTACCGAGACCGAGCTGAAAGAGAAGAAGGCTCGCGTCGAGGACGCCATGCACGCCACCCGCGCGGCCGTCGAGGAAGGCATCGTCCCCGGGGGCGGCGTGGCTCTCATCCGCGCCGTGGAGGAGCTCCATAAGCTCAAGCTGGACGGCGACGAGGCTACCGGCGTCAACATCGTCAAGCGGGCGCTGGAAGAGCCTCTCCGCCAGATTGTCCAGAATGCCGGGCACGAAGGCGCCGTCGTGGTCGAACGCGTCAGGAACAGCAAAGCGATCAATTACGGCTTCGATGCGGAGGCAGCCGAGTACGCTGATCTGGTTGAGGCCGGGGTGATCGACCCGACCAAGGTCACCCGGCTGGCGCTGCAGAACGCTTCCTCGATTGCCGCGCTCATGCTCACCACCGAAGCCCTGGTCGCCGAGATTCCTGAGGAAAAGAGGGAAGGCGGCGGCCCTCCGGGCGGCAGGATGGGCGGGATGTACTAAGGCAGTGACCGTTGGCCAGCGACCGGTTTTTGGTTCCGGCGCCGCTGGCCGACGAAAACCTACCCACATTCGACAGCCCTGAACCGGAAGGTTCAGGGCTGTTTTGCTTTCCGGGCGCGGCGGCGCGAGCCCTACCCTTGTTTTTGCCATGGGAAACGGGCAGATTGATGCCTCGGGGACCTGCCCGACACGATTCAGCAAGCGGGCCGATAAAAGGCCACCGGTGCCGACGATGGTTGCGCGGTTCGCCAGCATTCTGGCCGCATACTCGATCCTGGTTGCAAGCCCTTCGGTGCCGGGGGCTTCGGCGACCGCCGAGGAAAGGTCGCTTACCATCGCGGCCGCTGCCAATATGAGTGACGCGCTGGAAGAGATCAAATCTGCCTATGCGGCCAAGCATGCGGTCAAGCTTGTCTATAGTTTTGGGGCCAGCGGAAGTCTGGCTCAGCAGATCCGCCACGGCGCGCCGTTTGATCTGCTGCTTTCGGCGGATGTGAGAACAGTTGCGAAATTGCTCGAAGAAGGCTGGATTCTGCCGGGGACGGCGAAGATTTACGCCCGCGGGCAGCTTGTGCTCTGGACGGAGGAATCCACCCACGTCCGGCTGAACACCCTCGAGGATGTATTGCAGCCCGCTATCGAGCGCATTGCCATCGCCCATCCGGCGACGGCGCCCTACGGTCGAGCCGCCGTCGAAGCGCTCGAAGCAGCCGGACTCTGGGATCGGGTCAAGGACAAAATCATCTACGCCGAAAACGTCAATCAGGCGCAACAATACGCGGCCACGCGCAATACCGACGTGGCCTTCATTCCCCTCGCCCTTGTCCGTCGCGACCCCGGCCGCTTCGTCCGTGTGGACGGGAAACTCCATGTGCCGATTGACCAAGCGCTCGGCGTCGTCCGCAACAGCGTTCATCATGCCGAGGCGAAAGAGTTCGCCGAATTTCTGCTGAGCGAGCAAGGCCGCGTCATCCTCAAGAAATTCGGCTACACTCTCCCTTAAATTCGGAAAGGAGCGGCTCACCCTCGAAGGTCGAGGGCGGGCCCGGAGGGCCGCCATGTCCTGCTCTGCCATTCTTGCCTTCGGCCTCTTTGGAGATATCGAGTGGTTTCCTATCCGCCTTTCGTTCCAGGTCTCCCTGCTGGCAACGGCGATAGCGCTGGTTTTGGGGGTCGGCTGCGCCTGGTTGTTGGCCAAGAAAAGCTTTCGCGGCAAAGAACTGCTGGATGCGGTGATTGCTCTGCCGCTGGTCCTCCCGCCCACGGTTCTGGGATACTACCTGCTCGTGTTGCTGGGAGCGCGCAGTCCTCTCGGGCACGCTCTCCAGGATTGGTTCGGCATCCGGCTCACCTTCACCGTAACGGCAGCGGTGATTGCTGCCACCATTCATGCCCTGCCCCTGATGGTCAAGTCGGTCCGGGCGGCACTCGAAAGCGTGGACGCGGCGTGCGAGAATGCAGCTCGAACCCTGGGCGCCTCGGAGGGGCGCGTCTTTTTCACGGTGACGTTGCCGCTTGCCCGGCGCAGCGTGGTGGCGGCAAGCGTCCTGGGTTTCGCCCGGGCGCTGGGCGACTTTGGCGTCACGATCATGATTGCCGGAAACATCCCCGGGAAAACCCAAACGGCGGCGGTCGCCATCTACGACGCGGTGCAGGCTGGCCGTGACAATTACGCTCTCCTGTTGGTGGTCGTCGTATCGCTTCTGTGCGTGGCCATTCTCTATGCCACCAACCGCCTGGCCGGCGGGCGCTGGTAGCCCCGGCAGGACGGGATGAACCATGCTTGAAATTGCGGTCCGAAAACATCTCTCGATTCAGGGCGTCGCGTTTGACCTTGCGGTCGAATGTGTGGCGGGCGATGAGATCACCGTGCTTTTCGGCCCCAGCGGCGCCGGCAAATCGCTTACCCTGCAACTCATCGCCGGGCTGGTTCGCCCCGATGAGGGCCGGATCGCGCTGGACAGGGCTCCGGTTTTTGACTCTGCCAAAAATATAGACGTACCGGCTGCCAGACGCCGCATCGGATACGTATTTCAAAGTCTGGCCCTTTTCCCCCACCTGACGGTAACTCGAAACATTGCCTACGGGCTCAAGAACTCATCGGGTGAGAAAAAGCGGCGCGTGGAGGAAATTCTCAACCGTTTTGGAATGGGGCGGTTTGGGAATAGCCTGCCGCGTGAAATTTCCGGCGGACAGCAGCAGCGCGTGGCGCTGGCGCGAGCGCTCGTGACGGAGCCGAAAATGCTCCTGCTGGATGAGCCGCTCTCCGCCCTGGACGCGGCGACCAAAGAAACGCTGATGCAGGACTTGCGGCGCATCGGTCGCGAACAGAAGATTCCCATCCTGTACGTGACCCACGACCGGAATGAGGCGATCCGCCTGGGTGATCACATGTTTGTGCTCGACGCCGGAAGGATCGTGGCCGCGGGCTCTCCGCTCGCCGTGCTGGGAGTTCCACGAACCGAAACCGTCGCCCGGCTGGCAGGGGTGGAGAACATTCTGGAAGGGCGGGTGGCGGAAAAAAACTCTTCGCCGGGAATTGATCGCATTGATTGTGGCGGGTTTTCTCTCTTGGTGCCGACAACGAAACTGGAAAGCGGAACGCCGACCACGGTGGCCATCGCCGCCGCCGAAATATTGCTTGCCGGGGAGAAACCGGGAATGCTCAGCGCCAGAAATATCTTGCCGGGAATCGTGAGCCAGCTCTTCCCGCAGCACCCGCTCATGCTTGTCCGGGTGGAGTGTGGTCGCGGGTCTCCGCCGCTCCTCGTCTCCCTCACGGAATCCGCCAGCGGCGCGCTCAGCCTTGAGCCGGGCAAACCCGTCTGGGTGATTATCAAGGCCAATTCCTGCCATCTGCTTGAAAGATGATGTGCCCGGCGGTGGAAGGCCCGTCCGCCAGCGGCGAATTGGAGCGTTCCCTTTTGCCGACGGGGAAGGCTCAAGCCTTCCTCGGCTTTTTCGCAAAAACCGCCTGAGATTGTGCTACATTTTTCACTCTTGCCGATACGTCGGGGAGGACAATGTGCGACGCCGATGGAATCTGTGTATCTACACGGGGTTTCTGCTGACGGTGGCTGGTTTTCTCAGCTATCTTCTGTTTTTCAACCGATTCCCTGCTCTGCGCGACTTCCCCTGGCTTAACCTGCCTGCGCAGATTGTGGGGCTCGGAATAGTCGGTCTTGGGTTCTGGCGGGCGTATGCTCGACCGGCCGGCTATCGCGGCAAGGTGGCCGCGCCGGTTTCGAGTTTGCTCAGTCTCGGCGTGCTGGGACTGTTCTGCTACTACGTATTCTTCCTGTCTTATAAAGTTCCCTCGGCAAGCGCCGCGCCGCAGGTCGGCCAGACAGCGCCGGATTTCACCCTGATGGACCACAATGGACAAAAAGTGCGGTTGGCTTCTTTGACCTCTCCCGGTGGTTCATCGGCTGAAGGCCACTATGTCCTGCTGGTCTTCTATCGCGGCTATTGGTGACCCTTCTGCATGTCCGAGCTGCAAGGTTTGCAGCGCCACATCGCTGAGTTCGAAAAGCGAAACTGCAAGGTTTTTGCCGTGTCCGTCGATCCGCCCGAGCTGAGCCGGGAGCGAGTGGTGCGCCGGCTGCGGTTGAGCTATGCGATACTGTCCGACGTCCGCCGCGAGGTCATCGAAAAGTATCAAATCGTCCACCGTGGCGCCGGGATGGGAGGCACCGACGTTGCCCGGCCAGCCGAATTCCTGATTGATCCTCAGGGCGTGATCCGGTGGACCGAATTCACGGAAAACTGGCGGGTTCGCGCCCGGCCGGAGCAAATTCTGGAGGCGCTGGACGACGTGCAGTCGAAGAAAACCGCGCTTGCAACCCAGGACTGATATACGGTTCGAAGCTAAACGCTGAATCCTGGCCTGCGGCGGAAGATGTATGTAGTTCCGTTCGAACTTATTGTGCCTGGCCCGGCGGTGGAAGCCGCTGGGCTGAACAGATTGAACAACCTTGCGCTCACGTTCGGCCCACGGGCTTCTGCCCGTCGGAACCATCTCGTAGATTCCACTAGGCCCAGTTAGTTGCAATGAGACTAGTTGAAGACTGCTAGGGATGAGGACTCTGCGCTGAG
Organism: Candidatus Acidiferrales bacterium; assembly: GCA_036514995.1. NCBI lineage: Bacteria > Pseudomonadati > Acidobacteriota > Terriglobia > Candidatus Acidiferrales > Candidatus Acidiferrales bacterium. The sequence continues at coordinate 5,087 of DATBWB010000205.1, read as the reverse complement.
TGAGGATTCTGGGTTATACTGAAAAGGCGCATGGCGGTGTGGCCGGGAGCCGCGCTCGCAACCGTCCTGGTTTCCGGCGCCTCGGATAGCCTAGAAAAGCCATGAATCCGACCCAAAGCCCGTTCGCCCCCATTCCTGAAGCGATTGAAGAAATTCGCCAGGGGCACGTGGTCGTCGTCGTGGATGACGAGGACCGGGAAAACGAGGGCGACCTCGTCTGTGCCGCCGAAAAAGTCACTCCTGAAATCATCAACTTCATGGCCAAGCACGGCCGCGGGCTGATCTGCGTGCCGTTGACCGAGGAGAGGCTCGACCATCTGCGCATCCTGCTGATGAGCCGGGAAAACACTTCCCCCCTCGGCACCGCCTTTTGCGAATCGGTCGAAGCCCGCCGGGGGGTGACCACCGGCATTTCCGCCCAGGATCGGGCGACGACCATCCTTGCGCTGGTGGATCCACGCACGCAGCCGGCCGACCTTGTCCGCCCCGGTCATATCTTTCCGCTGCGCGCGCGGAGGGGCGGGGTGCTGGTGCGCGCCGGCCAAACGGAAGCTTCCCTTGACCTTGCCCGGCTGGCCGGGCTGGTTCCCGCCGGGGTGATTTGCGAAATCATGAATGAGGACGGCACGATGGCGCGCGTGCCGCAACTGGTCGAGTATTGCCGGCTACACAGCCTGAAAATGGTCACCGTCGCCGACCTGATTCGTTACCGCATGCAGACCGAGCGCTACGTGCGGCGCCTGGCCGAGACGGTTTTGCCGACTGCTTTCGGCGACTTCCGGATGATCGCCTATGCATCCGAGCCCGACCAGGAGATTCATCTGGCCCTGGTGCGCGGTGAGGTGGGCGGGGCGGAACCCACCCTGGTACGGATGCATTCTCACTGTTTGACGGGGGACGTCCTGGGATCGTCGGCTTGCGATTGTCGCCGGTTGATCGAGCGGAGCCTCGAGCAGATTGGCGCCGAGGGCCGCGGTGTCTTTGTCTATTTGCATCACACCGGCCGCGGCTTCGACCTGGAAAAAAGGGAAGAGCGCACCGCCATCCGCTACCACGACCGGCACCACATTGATACCGACCCGCGCCGCCAGCGAGAAATCCAGCGGGAATCGGGCATCGGCGCGCAAATTCTTTCCGACCTGGGGCTCAGCGTGATCCGGGTATTGACGAATCATCCGCGCAAGGTGGTGGCGCTCGAAGGGTTCGGGTTGAAGATCGTCGAGCAGGTACCCATCTGGCTGGGCGCTCCCGAGCAATCTCCTACATAATTATGAAGACCTTATCCCATATTTTGCTTCACGCGGCACAACTGGGCGGCGCCGTCGCCTTTGCAATCTTCTTCTTCGAATGGTTCGCGTGGATCCTGGGCGGGTCGTTCCTGATTTCGCTGTTGCTTCACCGGCTCGACTGCATGGTGAACGCCCCTGAGCCCTCCTGAAAACAACCCGCGCTGCCTCTTCCTTTTAAGCTGGCGATTTTCAAATGGGACGCCCGGTTCTTTGCGGCAGAGTCAATCCAGGCGGAGATGGGGCTTCCAGGACTCAAACTTCTTTCGACTCACTCCCTGGATGGCCAGCATCTCTTCCAGGCGGCGGAAGGGGCCGTGTTTGGTCCGAAATTCTACAATACGCCTGGCAAGCACCGGGCCGACGCCGGGTAATTGCGTCAACTGTTCGACCGTCGCCTGATTGATGGCAATCGGATGCGCCGGCCAGGTTTTCTTGGCAGCAAGACTTGGACCGGGCGCGAGGAGAACCGCCGCAGCCAGGATGGCCCCGATCAAGATAATGTTCGAGAAAAACGTGATGAGCCGCATCCGTTTGTTGGCGGCGAATTCCCCGCGACTTGGACTCGCGTCAAGCATAACGTCTCATCTCCCGGCCCAAACTCTTCGGAGAGCTCGCCGGAGGTCAGGCCTGGCAAGGAGATGGATGGAAAGTTCTGCCAGGGCGCGGTAGGCGCGACGGTAGGCAGGCGGATAGCGCCGCAGCTCGCGCCAATGGGAGCGAATGGTGGCAACATCGCCCCGCACCAGTGGCCCCGTCCATGCCTTGCCGGCGCCGAGGCTTGCCCAGTAATCAAGCGTCTGTCGCATCAAGGGCGACAAGGCGCGCGCCGCATCCCTCGGCCGGCCCGTGCTGCGGGCCATCATCCTTCCCGCCATTTCGGCCACCGCCAGCAGGAGAGGCGAAGCCACCGTCGCCGCGGCGTGGTAGTTCGCCTTGCGCCCGGCAAAAAGGCGAAAGAGTTTCCCTCCCAGCTTGCCGACGATGCGTTGCGCCACCGGCACCGCAGCCGCGTCGCCTTCGAAGGCAAACCACACTCCGCGGGCGCTTGCCGGCTTGGTTCCCGGAAAGGTTTGAAGAGGATGCAGCGAGCCCACCGCTGCACCCGCCTTCCTCAAAGGAGCAAGGTCAGCCGAAGTGCGCACTCCGCTTGTGTGCAAAACCACGCGGCCGCGCAAGCCATGCTCTCCCGCTGCCCGCGCAAGCCGCCCGGCAACGCCGCGAATCCTCTCATCAGGAGTTGCGATCAGGAGGATCTCCGATTGGAGCACAGCCGGCGAGATGCGACTTTCGGCGCCACCCGCGCCAATGAAGCGTACCGCCGCCAGGGCCGTCCGCCGGCTTCGCGTCACGACCGGCCCAATGCGCTGCCCTGTCCGGCAAAGCAAGAAACCAAGCGTCCGCCCGAGCCGCCCGCCACCGATGATCGCCATACGTCTTCGAGGCATGAGGTCGAAGCGGGATAATAGCCGAAGCAACAAGAAAGGTACAGGCGGCCAGAAGGCCAACTCCTCAGGGCACGACGAAACTTGTCCCGAGCCGAGTCGCAGGAGCCGTGCCGCCCACTATTTTGAGGTTTCTGTCCGGGCGGGAGCCAAAGTTGGCTGGAAGAGGGCACCGAGGTCTTTCTGCTTGAGGGCGCGAACGCGGTCGCGGAGCACAGCGGCTTTTTCAAATTCAAAATTCTTGGCGGCTTCTCGCATGGCTGTCTCCAGCTTCACGATCGCTTCCCGCAATTGCTCCTCCGTCTGAAACTCGTCGAAGGCGGTTTCGGCGAGGGAAACTGTGGCGTAGTCGGCCTCGACAATCGAGGCCAGCGTCATGTCCACCGGCTTGAGGATGGACTGCGGTGTGATGCCGTGTTCAGAGTTGTAGCGCACCTGGACAGCGCGGCGCCGGTTGGTCTCGCTGATCGCCGCGTTCATGGAGCGGGTCATGGTGTCCGCGTACAAGAGCGCCTTGCCGTGGATGTGCCGGGCGGCGCGGCCCATGGTTTGGATGAGCGAAGTGCGCGAGCGGAGATAGCCTTCCTTGTCCGCATCCAGAATGGCCACCAGCGAGACCTCGGGCAAATCGAGGCCTTCGCGCAAAAGATTGATGCCGATGAGCACGTCAAACTCACCCCGGCGCAAATCGCGGAGAATGCGCACGCGCTCGAGCGTCTCGATTTCGGAGTGGAGATAGCGGCAACGCACGCCAACCTCGGTGTAGTATTCCGCCAGATCTTCCGCCATGCGCTTGGTCAGCGTCGTGACCAGGACGCGCTCGCCTTGCTCGGTGCGCTTTTGAATTTCGGCAAGCAAATCGTCCACCTGGCCGCGCACCGGCCGGACCTCCACTTCCGGGTCCACGAGGCCGGTGGGACGCACAAGCTGCTCGACCAGCACGCCGCCCGCCCGCGTCTGTTCCCATTCCGCCGGCGTGGCCGAGACGTAGATGACCTGATTCAGCCTGTGCTCGAACTCCTCGAAGGTGAGCGGCCGGTTATCGAGCGCTGACGGCAGGCGGAATCCGAAGTCCACCAGCGTCTGCTTGCGCGACCGGTCGCCGTGATACATCCCCGTCACCTGCGGGATCGCCTGGTGGCTTTCGTCCACAAACATCAGATAGTCATTCGGGACGTAGTCGAGCAGCGTCGGCGGCGCCTCGCCGGGCAAGCGGCCGGAGAGATGGCGCGAATAGTTTTCGATCCCGTGGCAATAGCCGATGGTGCGCATCATCTCGATATCGAACATGGTTCGCTGATAGACGCGCTGGGCTTCCACGAGCTTGCCCTGCTTATCCAGTTCCGCCTTCCACCACTCCAGCTCTTCCAGGATGGACTCAATCGCGCGTTCGCGCTGGTCAGCCCGCATGACATAGTGCGACTTGGGATAGATGGGCAAGCGCTCGTAGGTCTGCTTGACCTGGCCGAAGAGCGGATCAATTTGCGAAATCTGTTCGACCTGGTCGCCCCACAGTTCGATGCGGTAGGCGTTGTCCTCGTAAGTCGGATAGAGCTCGATGACATCGCCTCGGACGCGAAACATCCCCCGCCGGAGCTCGCCGTCGTTGCGCTCGTATTGAATTTCGACCAGCCGCTTGAGCAGCTCTGATCGCGGCACCCGCTGGCCTTTCTCCAACATCACCAGCATCCCGTAGTAGGCCTCCGGCGAGCCCAGGCCGTAAATACAGGAGACGCTGGCGACGATGACCACGTCGCGCCGTTCAAAGAGCGACCGCGTGGCTGACATTCGCAGCTTGTCCAGCTCGTCGTTGATCGTCGCTTCCTTCTCAATGTAGGTATCGGTGGCGGGGAGATAGGCTTCCGGCTGGTAGTAGTCGTAGTAGCTGACAAAGTATTCGACGGCGTGGCGCGGAAAGAAACCCTTGAACTCGTGGAAAAGCTGAGCCGCCAGAGTCTTGTTGTGCGCCAGAACAACGGTCGGGCGGTTCGCCTGCTCGATGACCTTGGCCATGGTGAAGGTCTTGCCCGAGCCGGTCACGCCCAAAAGCACCTGGTGGCGGTCTCCGCCGCGCAGGCCGCGCACCAGTGCCTCAATCGCCTGCTCTTGATCGCCTCGTAGGGTGTAATTGCTGATGAGTTTGAAGTCCATCGCGCAGCCGGCCGCAACGGCTCAGCTCGAAACCTCCATTATATCGCGGGAAAGAAGACAACCGCCTGGAATTTCGCTCACGGTGAGCCGAGGATTTGCACTTGCAGGGCGCGCTCGCGCGGCCCGTCGAGTTCGGCCAGGATGATGGACTGAAAGGTCCCGAGAACAAGTTCGCCGTCCTGTACGGGCAACGCCAGGCTATGGC
>DATBWB010000204.1 GCA_036514995.1 Candidatus Acidiferrales bacterium | reverse complement strand
TGAGTTGCCTGCTTTGGATGTTGCCATCGTTCCCCTCATCTAATGCGACGAGAAGGCAGTAGGCCGCGATATTCCGGGACTCAAATCCGACACGCGGAGGAAGGGAGGAGCCGCAAGCCTCAAAAAAGTTGTACGGAAGGGGATGTTCTATTCTGACCCAACCCGGCCCTTTGTCAAGCTGGAATGGGTGAAAGCGTCTTCAGGAAGCTAATAGATCAGCGCGTCTTTTCACTTTCTGGGGCGTGGGCGACGGCGACACAATCGCGGCCTTGGCCCTTCGCCCGGTAGAGGGCCTGGTCGGCGGCGCGCAAGAGCTCTTCGGGGGTGGTTCCGTCTTCAGGAAAAACGGCTACACCCAGTGAAAGCGTGACCGCCCCGAGGGCTTGGCCACGGTGCTGTACGATGAGGTATTTGACCTCCCGGCGCAACAGTTCGGCGCGGTTGCATGCTACTTCGAGCGGCGCTTCCGGCAACATCAAGGTGAACTCTTCGCCGCCGTAGCGGCACGCAATATCCCCGGCGCGGATGTGCCCCTGCAAGAAACCGCCGAGCTCGCGAAGCAGGATGTCGCCCGCCTCATGCCCGAAGGTGTCATTAAAGCTCTTGAAGCGGTCCAGATCCAGCAGAATGACTGCCACGGAGCGCTTGCTGCGGGTGGCGCGGCGCAGCTCGCGTTCCAGCGATTCTTCCATAAAGCGGCGATTGAAGAGGCCCGTGAGGGGATCGCGGATGGACTGGCTGCGAAGCGTTTCGCGTAGTCTCAGGTTGGCCAGGGCAAGGGCGATGTGTCCCGCCACAGCTAGCGCCACCCCTTGATCGCATTTCGTCCCCTGCTCGCTCGACTCCGGTGGTTCACCAGGCTGTTTGCCATTGACCTGCAAGTGCAGCACGCCCAGCGCCTCGCCTTGCGCCACAAGCGGCACGCACAGGTAGCACGCCCACCCGGCCTTACGCAGGTGCCCGCACTGCAGCGGGGAGTTAGGGTTCTCCACGAGGTGTACCCGACCGCGCCGCAGTGCCCAGCAGTCATCCGGGGCAAAGACCTGCTGGGTCGGCTGAAGCCGCCCCCACGACGTCACAGCTTCGACGGTGTTGCGCGAGGCGCTGACCAGGCACAGCGCCCCCGATGCTGAAGGGAATAGTTGCGCCCCAGCCTCGGCGACGACTTTGTAGGCCTCCTCGGCGCTCTGGCAGGACTGAAGCAGTTCGCCCAGTTCGCTGAGCCGGGTGATTTCTCCCGTGCGCCGTTCCATTTCCTTCATGGACAGGGTGAGCTTCTCGTAGGCCTGGCGGAGTTCCTCTTCCACGCGCTTGCGCTCGGTGATGTCAACAGTCGTGCCTTCAAAACCCAACAACCTGCCGCTTGAATCGCGGAGAGCGCGTGCGTTCTCTGAAATCCAGATCACGCTGCCATCTTTGCAATATGCCTGAGACTCAAACCCCGAAATGCGGCCGCGTTCCTTCATCAGGCGAATGAATTCCGCACGACGACCCGGTTCAACGTAAAACTGATGTTCGAGGTCGCTGACGCTCGCGATCAGTTCCTCGGGTGATTGGTAGCCAAAAATGCGCGCCAGCGTTGGGTTTGCTGTCAGGTAGTAACCGTCAACGGTCGTTTGGAAGATGCCCTCCACGGCATTTTCAAAGATGCTGCGATACTTCTCTTCGGCTTGTCCCAGCGCTTCCTCCGCCCACCGGTGGTCAGTGACTTGACCTCTAAGTTCTTTCCACCTACGCAGAGAGAAAATGGCGAGAGCAAATGCCAGGATCACAAACACAAAAACATAGTCATAGATGTGCCACTCTGTCCATTGTGGCTGTCTTCGAGCCCATTCCTGAAAGGTCCTAAATCCTCCAAAAACAGATACGAGAACAAAGACAAGAATGGAAACAGCGGAGATGCCAACCAGGTCTCTGAACGCTCCGGTCCTTCGCCGATGCAAATCTTCTGGGCTCTTACTCATGTTTTATCGAGCAACTCTATGTCAAAACTGGTAGTCGGCATATTCGATTCTGCTGTCAGTTTCCGTAATGAAAAATGACGCCGAAGGCGCATAAATCCAGCTCAGGCACGCGGGGGAAGGGAGGAGCCGCAAGCCTCAAAAAAGTTGTACGGAAGGGGATGTTCTATTCTGACCCAACCCGGCCCTTTGTCAAGCTGGAATGGGTGAATGGAATAGGAAAGGTACATCATTACCCCCTGGCCAAGTTGTTGTGCATGAGTGAGAAGGGGCAGCGCCGCCTGGCGTGGCCTTTGGCGCTCCTTGCAAGCCTGGCTCTTCGCCGTGCTCGGATTTGCGTTTCGACTTCTAACAGGCTAACTTAGCAGGTTACATCACGCTTCAGCGGACAAGATTTGAACCGTGTCCCGCAAAGCGGGCTGGCAGATCCAGGAACCCAGGACAACTCGTATATATTTGGTTAAGGTATTGTTGCATCTTTTGGCGGACGATGGCGATCCAATCCACCAAGGCGTCCCGCACAGCGGGAGACGACGAGGCGATCCTCGTTGCCCAGGCAAAGGCGGGCAAGGTTGCCGCGTTTGAAGAGCTGGTGAACCGGTACGAGCGGAACATCTTCCGGCTGGCGCAGCACATCACCCAAAACCACGAGGACGCTGAGGACGTTTTGCAGGACGCTTTCTTGAAAGCTTACACTCACCTGGGCGATTTTCAGGGCGATTCCCGCTTCTATACCTGGCTGGTGCGCATTGCGGTCAACGAGTCGCTGATGCAACTGCGCAAGCGCAAGCCGGGACGCACCCTCTCGCTTGACGAATACGTTGAAACGCAAGATGATTTGATGCCGCGCGAGGTGGTGGACTGGGGAGATACCCCGGAACAGGTCTATGCCCGGACCGAGCTGCAAACCATCCTGGCCGCGGCGATTGATTCCCTCGAGCCCGCTTTTCGAAGCGTGTTCTTGCTTCGCGATGTCGAGCATTTCTCAACCGAAGAAACGGCTCAGATGCTCGAGCTGTCGGTCCCGGCGGTAAAATCGCGTTTGCTGCGTGCCCGGCTCAAGTTGCGCCATCGCCTTGACAAAGTTTTCAAGCGGGGTTAGAGCGTTGGACTGCCGAAGAATGATCGTGGAGCTTTCGAATTACCTCGACGGGGAACTCGACTCGTCGCTGCGATCCGACCTCGAGCTGCACCTCAAGAACTGCCCCGACTGCCGGATGGTGGTCAACACAACCAAGAAGACCATTGAAATCTTTTGCAACTGCGCTCCGGCACCGCTGCCGGAAGATGTCCGCACGCGTCTCCACCGGGCGCTGGAAGAGCACCTCAAGCGACAGACCCATTAGCCAAGAAATTCGGTTTTGTGAAATACAGAATCTCAACAAGGTTTCAGGCTGAACCCCGCCGCTCGCAACCTGAGGGATAGGCGGCCCGCCACGGGCGTACCAAGCATCCCCGGAAGTGTTTGCGCATCCAAGCAAGAGAGATGCTTCGGCGAGTCCTGCTTTTGTGGAGGGCCGGCCGCGCCTGCCCTGAGTCCGCCGCGGCGGATCGAAGGGGCCGGCTAAACCATGAAAAAAGCGCGATGGATGGCGAGTGACGGGCTCATGCCCGCCACTCGAACCCGGGCGGGCAAGCCCGCCCCGCATAAAGCGCAATTCGCTCGAAAAGAGTCTTTGGCGGGCAAGCCCTGGCAGCCTGAGGCGGGCTTCCGTCACAAGACCGAACAGATGCTGCGGGTGTTTGCCTTTGCGCTCGCCGTAACCTGTTCCTCCGGCTCACTGGCGCGCGCCCACGATGCCATTGACCCGGAGAATTTCGCCCGTGCCGGCCAAATTCACTTTTACAACAACGAATACGACGAGGCATTTGAGAATTATCAACGGGCCATCGCCCTCGCGCCCTTGAACCCGCGCTTCCACAATTATCTGGCCAACGGCTTCCTTTACAAACAACTCTATCTGAGCGGCCAACTTGACGCGAATCTCTATTCGGCAAGCAACGAATTTGCCAAGGCCCAGCCGATCCAAGCCGACGCGGCCCTTATCCAGTCGTTTCAAGAGGAGCTCAGGAGAGCGCGAGAAATTGCCCGGCAACGACTGGCCAAGAATCCCGCCGACCTCGAGGCCACCTATGCCCTGGCTTCGAGCTACGCCGTCGAGGCGAACTATCACTTCAGCGTAACCCGAAAGTTTCTGGCGGCATTGAGCAATGGCAAGGAAGCGAGGAAATACGCCGAGCAGGCAAGAAAGCTCGACCCCAGCTTCGCCGATGTGGACGTGATTTTCGGCGTCTATGAATACGCCATCGGAAGCATCCCGGGTTACATCCGATGGCTCTCTTTCCTGATTGGCCTTCACGGCGACAAACAGAAAGGAATCCTGCTGCTGCAGAACGCGATGACGCGCAGCAAGTACAGCACGACGGACGCGGCGGTGTTGCTGGCGGTGATCTACAACCGGGAAAAGCAGTACGGCTATACCCGCGAGTTGCTCGAACGGCTGGGAAAATATTATCCGAGGAACCATCTCATCCCGATGCAGATTGCTCAGACTTACAAGCGTGGGAACAACACCGAAAAGGTGCTCGAGATATATCTGGGCATGGCCCGAAAGGCGGAGAACGGAGCGCCCGGATTTGATCGGGCGCCGCTCGACAAGGTCTATTACGAAGTCGCTTCCATTTACGAAAAGAAAGGCGATGCCGACGCTGCCCTGGCTTACTATTCCAGGGCCGGCCAATGGAACAAGGCTGAGGAGGTAGTCCGGGCGCACTGTCTGCTGCGCCGCGGCGAAATTTACCAAAGGCAACAACAAACAGCCAAAGCCCGCGAGATGTTCGAAGCCGCCGCCAAGCTCAATATCCCGGTGACGCAACGCCTGGCCAACGAGCGCCTCAAAAGTTTGAGATAATCCCCGATCCCTCCCAGAGCGGCACTTCCCTGCCCACATTCCGCTGCTGAGCCAACTCATAGACGAGACGCGCAACGGCGATGTCTTCCAGGGCCACCCCGTTGGATTTGAATAGCGTGATCTCCCGGCGGTTCTTTCCGCTGGGGACCCTCCCGGCGGCGTGGGTTACCAGGTCGCTCAACTCCCGCACACCATTCCATCGCTCGGCCTGGCCGGCGAAAGGGACGATGAGGTCGCCGGCCTCGATTTTGGATTGCTCGACCGAATCCACCACAATCCACGAAGCGCGCTCGATGACTTCCGAGTCGAGTTCGCGGCGATTGGGAAAGTTGGCGCCGATGGCGTTGACGTGGGCGCCGGCCTTGAGCCATCGGCCAAGGATGACTGGTTCGCGGGCCGTGGTAGCGGCGATGACGATATCAGCTTCGCGGATGGCGGCTTCGCCGCCGCTCTGGGCCTCGACCGGAATGCCCAGTTCCTCGCTCATCCGCCGGGCAAAATCCTCGCGACGCTTTTCATCGCGGCTGAAGACGCGAATGCGCTTGACGGGGCGGGCAGCCGCCACTCCCAGCAATTGTGTCCGCGCCTGGAGTCCGGTGCCGATGAGGCCAACCTCGGTCGCGTCTTCCCGGGCCATGTACCGGGTGGCCAGGCCGCTCGCTGCTCCGGTGCGCATTTGGCCGAGCACGTCGGCTTCAACCAGCGCCACCATTTCCCCGCTTGCGATTTGGTAGAGCGGAACAAAGAAACGGATTCCCTTCGGGCCGCTCGCGTAGATCTTCATGCCAAAGTAGCCGGTCGCATAATCGGCGGCAGCCATATAGTGAAGCACTGTTTTGGCAGGCGTGATCACCCGATGCCGCGGCTGATTCTCGGCCCGTCCTTCGGCGAGATGGCGAAATGCCTCTTCCAGGGCAGCCATGGCGGCCGTCATGCTCAGCCCCGTCCCGCCCTCGCCGGACGGCACCGCGGTGAATAGTTGTCGGACTTCCTTCTCGGCGATGAGCAGTGCCATCTCTTCCCCTCTCGAGAAATCAGGGACGGAGGAGGCCGCGGGTTTCCAGTTGGGTGGCGAGGTTTTGTTTCAGTTCGGGCTCGGTGATCGCGACAAAAATGAGCCAGTCCATGCCGAGGACGATGGGCCGGTCGTCCTTTTGCAGCACGAAGCCGAGTTGACGCCGGGCCGAATCCACCAGGATTTCAATGAACTCGAGTTGTGGGTCGAGTTGCTGGAGCACAGGCTCGACGCGGCTGCGGATGTGCTCTTTGGCTTGTGGCCCGAGCTGCATAGGAGAATCGCCCGGAGCTCCGGTGCGGATGCACAGGAAAAGATACTCGCGCGGTTCGACAGAAGCAAGGTCATAACGGCCCATCGCCGTCTGGCGTGCTCGATCAGCGGGCGAGGTGATGGCGGACGCTGGTGACCACGACGCGCGGCTTGAAGAGCAGCGCGCTGCGGAGGAGCAAGCCGGTCTGGTTGTGCATCAGCTCGTGCCACCAGCGGGCCGGGACAAATTCCGGCAGGATCACTGTAATCACGTCCTCGGGCCGCAGCCGCGAAATTTCTTCCACAAACTGCAGCACCGGCCGGAGGATGGAGCGATAAGGGGAGTTGAGCACGACCAGCGGCGTATCGCCGGCCCACTCCTGCCAGCGGCGCTCGAATTCCCGGCGGTCAGCGTGGTCCAGGTTTACCCTGAGAGCGATGACATCGGCGGAGATCGAGTGAGCGTATTCGATGGCCGCGAGGACAACTTTGTTGATGTCGGCCACGGGCACGACGACGGTGTTTCGGCGGGGTTTTGGCTTTTCATAGTCGCCGAGAGAAAGCTGGGTACCGAGCAGGAAATAGTGCAAGCGCACGCGGCGAAACGCGTAAACAAAAAGGGGAATGGCGATGACAACGACCCAGGCGCCGTGGAGGAATTTGACGAAGGCAATGTCGAGCACGGCTACGGAGGTAGCGGTCGCCCCGACCGCATTCAAAACCATGTGACGCCGCCACCCGGCTTCTCGATGGCGCCACCAGTGCGCCACCATCCCGGCTTGCGACAGAGTGAACGATAGAAACACTCCGATAGCATAAAGGGGGATGAGCCGGTGGACTTTGCCCTGAAACGCAATGACCAGAAGGGAGGCCACCACTCCGAGAAAGAGGATGCCGTTTGAAAAAACCAGCCGGTCACCCCGATTGGCGAGCTGGCGGGGCAGAAAGCG
>DATBWB010000203.1 GCA_036514995.1 Candidatus Acidiferrales bacterium | reverse complement strand
TTGCGAACCAGTTGCATCAAGTCATCAATGACAACCATTGACGGCTGTGCAGGAAGCGGCGGTGCGCCACCGGCCCCGCCGGCAAGCGTGGAGAGCCCGGTGAGGAACTCCGTCGCTTTGATCTGCTCCTCGCCTCCTTTGCACGGGATCTTTAGCGAACCGATGAGCTTCCGAATTATCAGCCGGTCTTGAACGGAGAGGGTTGTTTGCTCGACTCGGAACTCTGCCTTCGAGATCTTGTTTTGGTCGAGTTGCCCGAGCGGGACGGGCATCCCGTTGAGCGTGGCAGTGATGTGCTGGGACCGGTGTAGGGCGATGAGTGCGGCATCGATAGCATCCTGGGGCCAACCGTAAGGGCTCGCCCGGAGCGACTTGCGGATCTCGCTACCGGTCTTGCCGGCGCCAATGGTTGTGAGAACCTGCTGGGGCACCGGGTGCTGTTCTGTGGCGCCAGCATGGCCGACCGCCTGGAATGGTTGGTCTGCGCCCTCGCGAGCACGCTTGATCGCCGCCTCCCATGCCAGCCCGGATGCGTCCGCTTCCTTAAACCCTGGAAACAGTCGAATGAGTGACGCCTCCGCCGCCTCGCGGAGTCTTTCCTCGAGCGTGGCCTGGAGCAGTTCGTTGCCGCCGCCTTGAAATACCTTGGCGTTGGCGACGATCTGTTTCACCAGGTCATCCCGTTGTTTCACGGCGAGGTCCCGCCGGCTCTGCATGCTCAGGCGCGCTTCCTGACCCTCGGCGCTTGTCGGCGCGCCCTTCGCATCGAGAGTGTTTTGCGCAGCGTCGGCGTCGACAATGAGTTTGCGTAGGTCGTCCGCAGACTGACGGGGGATGAAGACGTAAATGATAGGGCCGCCGGTGCCGGCGCGTCGCGCTGCCTCGACGACCTCTTTTTCAGCGCATGACCATGCATCGCGTATCCAGATAGGGATGCCGTCGCCGCTGACCTGAGGCGGATTCTGGTCACGGAAGATTAATAGAGTGCGGGGCTCCTTCGCGGCACCCTGCACGATCTTCAGTCCGCGAACAATCCGATCAGCTTCAGCATAGAGAAGGGCATCGCGGCGCAGCTGGATGGAGGTGTCATCATTCGACAGTTTCGTCTGCGAATTGCGAAACTCGCGGTCCCACTCGCTCCCCTCTTTGGTCTGGAGGCGGTATTCGTCACCGACCCGCATGAGAACTCCCTGCGACACGAGCTTCGCGAGAGTTCTCTCGACATCGGCTCGCAGTCTCGCGTTGTCGCCTCGGAGGTCGTCAATCATCAGGTCGCTGATGTGCTCCTTGGTCGCCCGTACACCAATATCAGCGCCGCCTTCGCGAGGGAGCCTGCCGATAAGAAACACCAGCCCGCATATGCGGCTGGCCAGTTTCCCATCCGCACTGCGGTCCTTGCCAAGATTGATGATGCGCTCATTGAGCTCGCGCAGAAGAACTCCCGTGTTCACCATTTCCGGTGCGAGCGCTTCGTAGAGTTCGTCCGCCGCAACAACAGCACTGAGCGGTTGATTCGCGATCTTGGCCACGGCGTCGCGGATGATCTGAAGTTGCGAACGGAGCTGGCTCTTCGTGCCAGCGGCGTCGATTTGCCGGAAGCAGTTCTCCCAGAATCGCCTGCGAACCGGCAGCAGCGGAAAGTCATCGACAATGACTGCGCGGTCTTCTGAACGCTCACCGATCCGAGTTCCCTGGAGCTGACGGGAGACCTCACCGGCATTCGAGTCGAGTACCTTCTGGATCTCGGCAACGGCGGTCGGCTTCTTCTGAAGGAGCACCTTTCTCGTGACCGTCTCCACGTCGGCATCGGATAGCGGCACTCGGATCGTAAAGCGATCCATGAGCTTCTGAAGCAGGCGCACTTCCGTCAGAGCGCTTTGTCCCGCAGCGACAATGATGACGCGGCTGTCAAACTGCTTGGAAACTGCCTCCGCTACTTCGGTGATTAGAGTCGAGCGTTCTGTAGAGTCGCCGATGTACTGCTGTACTTCGTCGAGCACAAGCACGGTGCAAGGTAGCTTCCCATCACGTCCGACGAGCATGAGGGCACGCTTGAGCGTAGACAGAAAGTCTGCGGTTGTAATGTCGTTCTGCTGTGGCGGGAATTGGTCGCGGATAGTCTTCCGCGCATCGGCCTCCTTTGGTGCGAAGTTCGGGTCGCACTCAAGCACTGCACGTGCAATCGGTGCGCTGACGTACAGATTGTTGAGCTCCGATTCCCAGGATTTGCCGGCGGCTTTGACACTTGCCTTGACGCGGTCCAGGTAACCTTCCTTGTGGAGCCACAGGCAGAATTGTGCTTGCGGATAGTGTTCTGGTAGGCCTACAGCCCGGAGACCCACGCCAAGAACTGTAAGGCGGACGTTCTCTGTTGTACCGCTCGGAAGGGAGCCGGCTGCCGCAAGCAGCCCGCCCTCACGCCTACTAGCGGTATCTAGCTCCCGGAGCAAAGCTTGGAGTTCATCGGGCATGTAAGGGACGAGGCTCCGCGCGGCCGACCCATCCGGGAACTGCGTGTCTTGCCAAAGATGGGCCAGCATCTTGAGGAAATGCGATTTGCCACTGCCGAAGAAGCCGCTGACCCAAACCGCCTTCTGACTCGTTTTCCCGACGTCACTCAGGTACGAAGAGACGATTCGCTGGATGCCATCGGCAAACTGCCCCTCGCATACGAAGGTTTCGAGTTCGCCCTTGAGTTCCTCCAAAACCTTTGCATCCGTCTTGTCGGCAATCCGAGCTTGGCCCTTATTGACAAGCGGCTGACCTGGATCGCGCTGCAGGATTTCCTTGATCTTCATTGCGAGCCTCCAGAACCGTGCAACGTGATCGGCACGGCCAGGTAATTCCAACCATCACGGGCATCGAGTAGGCGGTAGTTGTTGTTGTCGTATTCCCCCGGGAAGAAAATGACGAGTCTTCCGCGGATATCGCCTTCCACAAGCTTGAGAACCTTTGATAGGCGCGTAAAACCAAACAGAGCCCCGACTCCGAAGACGGCCACAACTGAACTTTCAGTGGCTTCTGGGTGCGTCAGCGCGGCGCGAATACGATCTGCCACGAATTCGGCGAATTCAGCATCGAGCTTGAGTTGGAGATCCTCTGGCGATTCAAAGTAGGGCTCACGATACTCGTCGGCAGCCATCCATACTGCGAACGCGTCCGTGATGTCGACCTCAAACCAGTCGTGACCTGCGTGTCGAGTCGCGTTTTCAAACGCCAGCTTGCGGGCCCGGAGCGCACGCTCAAGTTCCTTGTCGTAGACCACCATTACCACTCGCTGTGCGCCAGCAACGGTCCGTTGCCAAGCCGTGGCGATGTGCTGGGCGTACCGCTCCGCAAGATCCTCAATTCGGCCCATCGGTCAACTCCTAGTCCTCCACGGATCCAGACGATCGAGTCCCACCTCGAAGACGTCGACTGCTATGCGAAGATCAATCAGTCCTAGCCGCTTGGCGCCGAGAGCAAGTTCGCGGGCAGCGAGTAGCGAACAGTCGAGCACCGCGATCCATCCGGACGTCAGCAGCTCCTCTCCTCGAAACCCGGCTGCATACGCGAGCCAAAGGGCGAAGGCAACCGATGCAGGCGTGGCTCGAACCAGCTGGCGAGTTTTTAGCGTCCGACCTTGAAGGTGTCCCGACTGCGTCCACGAACTCGCCGCGTTCCGGACAACCTTCGAGAGAATCGATTCGTTAAGACGGGTGCCCACGGCCGCGCACAAGGCTGACTTCAACGGACCGCGCAGGAACTCAGCGCCGTGCGGAAGAGGAATTACAGCGGATGCAGTTGCTGCCAAGAGGGGATCGCGGGCCAGCGCGCAAAGGAGCGCGAGGAGAGGGCGCCCTTGATCATCGATTGACCAAAGCCTCCGCAGGACGCGAAAGATAGGAACAGACGCGTCAAGCGCGTAGAGTTCGCCCAAGCGCTGGTTCGTCAGTCGGCGCGTAGAACTTGTGGGCTTGCTGAGGCAGTTTGCGTCAACAATAGCCGCTGCGTAGTCCGCACGAGTTGCATCCAGTGGCTCTGAATCAAGGGCCGCGGTCAGCTCACCGAGCATGATTGTCCTACTGGTATGGGTCCCCTTATCGCCGAGTCGAAATCCCATCTCTGCCGCAGTGCCGGTGGGCGCGGACCCAGGCCAAAAGACGGGCAGCCTGAGGTCTGCCGTCGACGCCGTTCGTTGTTCGTGGAGGATCATTTGGGGACGATATTACCAACGGCATAAGTGCTGTCAAGATGAATTAACCTTGGGCCGGCAAGTTTGCCGGCGGGCAATGACGCAAAAATGGGTCTCATTGGAAATTCGTAAATCACTCGAGTCTTCAGCAAGTTGCGGTTATTAAGGACGAGTTGTAGGTGGTTGAGGCAGACCGGACTCTGTTGGCCCCACCCCGCGTGCTTCTCAGATACGCCCCCCGCACCAAAAGAAATCCTTTGAGACGGGTGAAACGGAGCAACACCAGCCTCTACGTTTCTATGACTTAGCCAACGCAGTTTTCCCACCTTTTGGTACGTCTAGTCGTCGCGAGGGTATGGGCCTCGGGTCGGCCCCTGGCAATCCTGGATCGCAGTAGGATTACCGGTCTGCGTTCAGAGGGTGCATCCTAGGCAAAGGTCTGCTCGCAGGCAAGGTAAGCGAGGGCACTGCCCAGCGTGCGATTCTTGGCTTGCCCAAAAACCCTGCCACAAGGGTGTCCGCAACCGCATCATTCCCTTAGACCGCTAGTCCAGAGTCTGGAAGCCCGAAATCAACTGTTTGTGGGCATCACCAAGATCCTCCCAGCTCATTTGTACCTGTGAGGATAGGTGGCTTCCCTCGAACACAGAAGGTGTAAAAACAGAGGAAAACTGACTAGCCGTTTCCGGTACAATATGGGCCAGTCGTACGGTGGGCCACCGGTTGAGCCGACCAGCGAAAAGTTGGTCAGGTTATCTGGCTTTTCTCACGTGGATCTATTTCGACCAGCGGGAGATCAATACTTTGGTTTCCGTGTAAAAGCGGACTGCATCCCCCCCGAGGGCATGCAGATCACCATAGAATGATCCCTTCCAGCCTGCGAAAGGAAGAAAGGCAACCGGCGCAGGGACAGCGACATTGACACCCACCATGCCCGCCTGCACCAGAGATGCAAATTCCCTTGCCGCAGCCCCAGATTCGGTGAAAATGGCTGCTGCATTGCCAAAGCCGGAGTGGTTGACCAAGTCGATCGCTTCTCGCAAGTCCTTCGCTCGCATGACGCCCAGCACGGGGCCGAAAATCTCTTCTTGAGCGATGCGCATCTTAGGTTGAACATGATCAAGAATGGTTGGTCCGACATAGAATCCGGGCGTGCCGTCGTGGGGTTGAATGGCGCGTCCGTCGCAGATAAGGGTAGCCCCTTCGCGCTCGCCCAACCCAATGCATTCTAGGATGCGCTGGCGGGCCGCTTCGGAAATAACTGGCCCCATGTCTGTCTTCTCGTGATCGCCCGCGCCGACTTTGATAGCATCGGCCACGCCTACGAGTTCACGTAGAAGCGGCTCGGCTGCTTCACCCACAGCGACAACGACACTCGTAGCCAAACAGCGTTGGCCAGTGCACCCGAACGCCGCACCGGCAATGGCTCTTGCCGTTGCTTTCAAGTCGCAGTCGGGCATCACGACCAGGTGATTCTTGGCGCCGCCCAGGGCCTGGACTCGTTTGCCGTTCGCGGCCGCCGTCTGATAGACATACTTCGCCACAGCGCTGGAACCCACGAAAGAAACTGCCTTCACTCGCGGGTCTGCTAGCAAAACGTCCACGACCTCCTTTGCTCCTTGCACGATGTTCACTACGCCCTCTGGTAACCCTGCCTCGTAGAGCAACTCCACTAGGCGCGTGGCCGTGCGTGGCACCTTGTCGGAAGGCTTCAAGACGAAGGTATTGCCGCAGGCGATGGCAATAGGAAACATCCAGAGCGGCACCATGGCGGGAAAATTGAACGGCGGAATACCGACACATACGCCGACGGGCTGGCGGAGTGTCCAACTATCCATTCCGGTCGCCACGTTTCCCATCGTTTCACCCATCAGCAAAGCTGGAGCGTTACAAGCGAACTCAACTGCTTCGATGCCGCGCCGCACAGACCCCTGAGCCTCTTCCAACGTCTTGCCCTGCTCCGTGGTGACCAGCCCGGCCAGCTCCTTCAGGTGATCTTCGAGCAACTGGCGAAAGCGGAAAAGAGTCCGCACGCGTTCTTGCACAGGCAACCCCCGCCACGCGGGAAAGGCCGCGTCCGCCGCTTCAATTGCCGCGCGAACTTCCTCTGCTGTGCAGTAGGGCACCTGCGTAATCGGTTCGCCAGTGGCGGGATTACGCAGCGTTTCCACACGGCCACGCGAAGGTTGCCAGCTACCACCGATGCCTATCGGACATGTGTAGACCTGCGCGGTTACCTCTGGGATTCGGCTTGCCATGGGAGTTCCTCCGTTCAACCTGCGCCGGCGCGCACCAGAGGCAACCTAGGGTCAATCTCCTTCCAAGTTGAGCGGACCCAGGTGTGCTGCGGGTCTTCCGTAAACGCCAGCGTGCGCGCGCTGCCGGCCAGGAAATTCAGGTAGTAGACGTTGTAACCGTGTCCGGCCACGACCGGGTGGTAGCCATCGCGCACCAGAACAACATCGCCATCCCAGACCGTCAGCGTCACATCGCGATGCCCATCCGGGGTGTAGAGGCGCTGGTAGGCATAGCCGCCCGGGCGATCCATCCGGTAGTAATAGATCTCATCGAGATCAGCTTCGGTGGGCAGGTTGTGCACATCGTGTTTGTGCGGTGGATAACTCGACCAGTTCCCACTAGGCGTGTAGACCTCCACGACGATCAGCTTGTCCGCTGGGAAGTTGGGCGGTATGACATCAACGATCTGGCGCGAGGCGTTGTTGCCTCCTCGCAGGCTGACCGAAACATCGCGGGGGGTAACGAGCCGGGGCGCATACGGTTTGCTGGAAGGCACGCGACACTCCGCCACCTCGCACACTGTGTTTGCCTCCACGTGCACAACAGAGCCCGCAGGTAAATAGAGTGCATAGGGCAGGCCATCAAAGACGTGGGCCCGCTGCCCGATCTGGACCTTCCCCTGGCCCCAGTCAGCCACGCAGTGCCCGCCCAGCAACACCAACGCAACCTCCTCCTCCCTGGTTTCGATCTCCTGTACCTCACCCGGCACTATTCGCCGAACAAAAAAGCTCATCCATTCCCAGCCCGCACGCTCACGTGGCAGGCTCAACAACTCCCCCGGCTGTCCCTGGGGAAGGTGCGAGGAGCGAACTAGGAAGTCGTCCTTTACCATTCGCTCCACCTCATGTTCTCCTCATGTTCTCCTCGGCGCCAGGAACCTGGCATCCTAGGTTTTTACCGCTTTGCGCGCTTCCCTGTATTCTTTTCTCGGCTCCTCGAGGTATTCCGGCACGGGCACATCCCACCAAGCGTACTTCGAGAGCCCGCCCAAGGGCAGTTCCCGGTGGGTAAGCACCTCCACCACGCAGGTCGTGCCCGAGTCCAGAGCTTCGCGAGCAAACTTCCCCACTTCGCTGGGCTTGTCAGTTCGCCACCCTTTCGCGCCGAAGGCGTGGGCGGCCTCGGCAAAGTTCGGTGTGTAGCGTTCGCCCTTGGTGTTCTCAAAGATGGTGTTGATCACACGATTGTCGCCGTAGGCTCCTATCTGCAAGTTCCGGATGGATTGCCAGCCGCAATTGTTCAGAATGACGTACACAATCGGCAGGTTCTTCTGCACCGCCACCGCCAGTTCCTGCATATTGGCCAGGAAGTCGCCGTCACCTGCGATCCCGATCACGCGGCGGTTCGGAGCCGCCAGCTGAGCTCCGATTGCCCCGGGCACGGTAAACCCCATCGTTGAAAAGCCACCGCTCGTGATATGTTTGCGTGGCTCGTAGAAGGGAACTTCCTGGTACACCTGACTCTGGGGCAGGCCCGCACCGGTCACCCAAATGGAGTCGCGGGGTGCGATCTTACGAATCTCAGCCAGCGCCCGCGAAATTGTCACCGGCACCGCATCGGATTCACGACGTTCTTGGAATGAATCAAAAAAAGCCTGCCGCAGGCGGCCGATTTCGGCGAAGTAGGCAGAGTTCCGGTAGTGGTGAGGCCTCTTCAGCCGCTCCCCAAGCGCGGCCAGCAGTTGGCCCAGCGCCACCTTGGCATCGGCACAGATTCCGACCTCAACTGGATAATTCTTGCCGATTTCCCGTCCCTCAAGATCAATATGAATTAACTTGGTGGGAGGAATCCGATAGACCTCCGCAGTGTAGGAAGCGGTGGTCCAGTCCACAAACCGCGTTCCCACAGCGAGCAGCACGTCCGAAGTCTGGCAGAGTCGGTTTGCACAAAGGCTGCCGATCGAGCCCGGGTGCCAGGCGTAGAGCTCGTGGTCTTCAGGGAAGATGCCCTGGCCCGACCAGGTTGTCACCACCGCCGCGCCGAGGTATTCAGCCAGCTTGTACACTTCCTCGGTCGCCCCAGCGGTCACCGCACCGCCCCCCACCAGCATCACCGGCCTTTTGGCGCCAGCCAGCAGTTCGGCGGCACGCTCAATGTCCTGGGGATGGCCGCCCGGGCCGTGCCGGGGGCGCCGCTGGGTCGGCTCGGGAATCTCGACGTCGGCGGTTTCGGCCTGTACGTCCATTGGCAGGTCGATCAGCACTGGCCCGCGCCGACCTGTGAGCATGATGTTGAAGGCGCGGTGGAGGACGAACGGCAATTGGTCGACCCGGCTCGGCTGCCACCACTGCTTGACAATGGGCTCGAGCACGCGCGGGAAGTTGGCCCAATGCGTGCGATCGATCTCCTGTAGGACGGAGTGCCCGCGCATGTAGGTGTGGACGCTGCCGGTCAGCACCAGCACGGCGCTGGAATCGACATAGGCCTGAGCCACCCCGCAGGTGGTGTTAGCCGCCCCCGGCCCGATCGAGGTGCTCACCGCCAGTGGCTGGCCCGAGACCCGGTGGTAGGCGTCCGCCAGGTGCACAGCGCACTGCTCGTGCATCACCGGAAAGGCCTCGATCTTCCCCCGCCGCTCCACCAGTGCGTCAAACAGGGGAAGGTTGCCGTGGCCCGGAATGCCCACTAGGTATGGCACCTTCTCCCGAATCAGGTACTCGACGACGATCTCCGCTCCCGTGAGTCGCATCGCCCACCCCTTTTTTGGGTTAGAAGAAGCTCTGCTCGTGCACCCTGTGAACGGGCACCCCGTCCCGGGCCGTTCATGGTCACTCTACGCAGCGGTGCCCTGGACTGTCAAGATTGCATCTCTTCCCGTGAGAGTCCTATTGGCTGGTTCTCTCTGCGGTCGCGCGGAGAAACTCTTCCAGCTCCTCCCTGTACGGCATCGCATCGGCGCAACTGACGCGGCTGACGACGATGGCGGCGGAGGCGTTGCCATAGCGCAAACACTCAGCCAGCACAAGCTCGCGGTTCAGGGCGTAAAGGAAGCCAGCCGCAAACGCATCGCCCGCACCAATCGTGCTGACCACCTGGCTGGGATACGGCAAGGCCGAAAAGAATTGATCCCGTGTATGCGCTTCCACACCCTTAGCGCCGAGCTTACGTACCAAAAGAGTTACACCGGCAGCCAGCACCACTCGCACCTGATCCTTGGGGTCACGCTCGCCGGTGAGGACAAAGAGTTCATCTTCATTCCCCACCACAACGTCCACACAGGGCAACGCACCACGGGCCGCCCGCCCAGCCTCTTCCGGCGACGACCAAGAGCTTGCTCGGTAATCCACGTCAAAGATGGTGCGCAGGCGGGCCTGCCGTGCCGTCTTCAGCGTGTCAAGAGTGGCTTCGCGCGCAGGAGAAGCCGAGAGGCTGGTCCCGTTGGTCACGAACATCCGCGCCTGCTGAATGTAGGCCCGTTCAGCTGGCGCGACCTCTACCCGCGTATCGGCTGCCTGGTGGCGATAGAAGACCTGGGGAAAGCGATCGGGCGGAGATACTTCCGTCAGGCACAACGAAGTGTTGTAACCCTCGACCATGCGCACAAACTGGATGTCGACGCCCTCTTTCCGGAGGAAGCCCAGAAGATAATCGGCAAGAGCATCCTTGCCGAGACAACTGATCATGCCGACGCGCAAGCCCAGGCGCGCCAAGCCGACGGCAATGTTAGCGCTCGATCCGCCCAGGTGACGCGAAAAGTGCTCGACCTCGGCCAAGGGTCGGTTGCGCTCGACTGCGTAGAGGTCGTAGCCGATGCGCCCCAGTACGCAAACGTCCAACGCGTTCTCCCCTTGCGGATTCATCGCCGGCGGTGCGGTTGGTGGCGGAGAGTTGGCGTCTCACCCGGGTCGGGGCCCTCGAGAAGGCCCAGTGCTTCTGTCAAACTTGCCCGCCGATGGACCAGCGCAGTCAGGGCCCGGCACATCGGCAGCGGATCCGCTTCGCCCGGAAAGAGAAGGTTGCGTCCGATGATCGCGCCGCGCACGCGGGGACTCGAAGCCAGCCCTTGGGCAAAATCGCGCAGAGTTTCGAAGGGCGATTCCCGTGCCGGCCCGCCCAGCAGAAGAATGGGCAGCGTCGTAGCGCGGCAGACTCGGGCAAAATCCTCGCCATAGGGGAGCTTCAGCCACAAATGCGCCGATGATTCACCCAAGGCGGAGGCGATGCCGCACTGCCGCACCAACGTGGCAACGTCTTTCATCGGTTGGTAGCTATCAGCCTGACGCGCAACGCCCAGCGGCTCCAAAAAGGCTGCCAATCGGTGACGCCGTAACCTATTTAGAGCCTCAACGCAGGCAAGAATGGTGTGTCCCGAAGCAGAGTCCTGGGGGTCCAGGCGGTACATCATCTTGCCGCCGTCACACCGCAGTTCCGCGAGCCGCTCGGCGGTGAAAGATGTAAAGGTATCTTCCATCTCAAAGGTTGAGCCGGCCACACCCCCGCGATTCATGCTGCCCACGAGCACGCGCCCGTCCAAAAACCCACGGCCAGTTCGACACCCCTCAAGGTGACTGAGGATGAGCAATTCTTCCATGATGTCACTGGTGGTCATGATGCCGTCGAGGTCGGGGTCGGTCAGAACGCGCCGGGCCCGGGCGAGGAGCTGGTAGCGGTCGCCCATTGCCAGGGCATCACCGCGAATCTGCGTGACACCGCGGGCTGGATGATCGAGCGCCACCAAGACCAGTTTGCCATCCCGGGTCAGCCGCGTGCGCTTCCTGCGCCTGCGGGCCTCCCGTTCGATCCACCCGGGATGCAGAACGCGGACATCTGTTATCTCCTGGAACACAGCGGTGGGGAAAAAGTCCTCGGCGACAAAATTCTTTATTTTTACTTCGGGTTCCATGAGCCCTCCAGGTCGAGCCGCCTCAAAGTCCCAGTTGGCGAAGATATTGCCGCGCCGCGGTGGCGTTTGCGAGTGGTGCGGGGGCACCCCGGCCGCCTGCCAGCACGTCCTGTTCGACTACAACCCAGCCGTCGAACCTGTGCTCTCTCAAAAGGGCCACCAACCGGGAGAAATCTATCACTCCGCGGCCGAGCGGAGCGAACACGCCGCAGCGCACGGCGGCGTGGAAGTCCACGCCCTGGCTGCGAACTTCGCCGATACGTACTCCCTCCACATCCTTCAGATGCACGCAGTGGACACGATCGGCGTAGCGCTCGAGCAGGCTTACCGGGTCGCCGCCGCCATAGACGCAGTGCCCTGTGTCCAGGCAGAGTCCCAGTTCGTCCGGCGCGAACAAGGACAACAGGCGCTCTACTTCCTCGGGAGTTTCCACGTGTGTACCGACGTGATGGTGAAAGGCCACGTGCAAGCCAAGCTCTTCACAGCGCGCCACCGCTGCGCGGATGGCCTTCTCCGCTGCCTTCCACTCCGTCTCATTCCAGGAGAGTTGGTTGGCTTCCTCGCGACGTCCCGCTACCGCAGAGCGGTCTGCGCTGATTTCATCGGAAAGAATCAAGAGCCGACAGCCAACCTGGCGAATGAACTCAGCCGTGCGGGCTAGGTGCGCGAAACCCCTCTCGTGCGCACCCCTGTTGCCCAACGGCATGGCCACAAAGGCCGAGCAAAGGGTCAGGCCACGCCGCGCAAGCTCGCGCTCGAGTGCGGCCGGCGCGGTGGGCAGAAAGCCGTACGGACCAAGCTCCGTGCCGGCGTAGCCCGCCTGTGCGAGCTCCTCGAGCACGCGCGTATAGGGATAGTCCGGGGGCGGTTCGACCGATTCCATAATCCCCCAGCTCACCGGCGCATTGGCAACTTGAATGCTCATGCTCTAGCTTCTGCGGGTGAGCGGCACTCTATCACGCGGCCGTAAGGAGTTGCAATCGCCCCTCAGGTCCGGGAAGTAGAAAAGTGGAGCGCAGCAGCGCCGGCGATTCCGGAATCTTCCCCGTAGCTTGCCCCCACGAGCGGAATTTCCTGACAGCGCGAATTGATTGACCAGGCGGGCAACTGGCTACGAATGTAGTCGAACCAGGAAGCCAACAATTGGCCCAGCCCGCCGCCCACGACAATGACATCCGGCTCGAGCAGGTCAATGACGTTCCCGAGCCAAATGGTCAGCAGGTCAGCGGTTTCTTGCAGGACCGTGGTGGCGAGCGAGTCGCCCGAACGGTAGGCCGCGCCCACCACTTCGGCCGTAACCAAGTCGAGATTGCCACCTACGCAGTCGAAAATTTTGGAGCGCTTATCCCGGCTCTCACCGAGTTTGGCCCGGGCGCGTTGCGCAATGGCAGGTCCTGCGGCCAGGGCTTCAATGCAGCCGCGCTTGCCACAATTGCAGCGCGGGCCGCGAGGGTCAATCGTAACGTGACCGCCTTCGGCGGCGGCGCCGGTGCGCCCGTGATAGATGCGGCCGTCGAGCACAATGCCCGTGCCAATGCCGGTACCCAACGTGGCATAGAACACAGAACTATACCCCCTGCCCGTACCCCAGATGGCTTCGGCCAGAGCAGCCGCGTTCGCGTCGTTGTCAATGCGTGTGGGTACTCCGTATGCCTGTTCAATCTTTTCTGCCAAAGGGAAATTCCGCCAGCAAGGCAGGTTGGGAGGGTTGATCACGATCCCCCGCCTCGGGTCCAACGGGCCCGGGGAGCTGATCCCAATCGCGGAAAAAGAGGCGCCCCGGGATGGCTCCGCGGTGCGCACAAACTCGATCACCTGCACAACTGCCTCCAGCCCAGCTTCGGCATCTCCTTGGCTGACCATGGGCGCTCGACTCTTCACGAGGATCTCGCCGCGAGGATCTACCAAGCCGGCGGCTACCTTCGTCCCGCCGATGTCCACCCCAAGGATTAGGGGGGCTCCCCCGGGCATCTCTGCTCCTTGCAGTAAGCCTGCGGGCATATGATACCTCACCGATCTCTTGCTTTGTGTCCCCGTATGAATCACTGTCTGGTTGAAATTCAGGTATACTCGGCGGCGTCAAGCCAATTCACGATTTCGTTTTAGGCGGAGAACTAATCATGATGAATGAGACTACCGGGGGAATCCTCTTGTTGCTG
>DATBWB010000202.1 GCA_036514995.1 Candidatus Acidiferrales bacterium | reverse complement strand
CGAAGAGATCCGGGTGGACCGCTATAAGCTGGACGTGACCGTCCCGCCGAACGTGGTGATCACAGGCAAAGCCCGCGTTCAATTCAAGGCGATGCAGCCGGGCGGGCGCGTCTTGCTCTTTTCTCTGGTCCCGTGGTTGCGTGTTTCGGAGGTTCTGGACGAAGACGACAACAAGCTGGCTTTCTTCCAGCCACGAGAACCCAAAGAGGGTGAAGCTTTCTTTGGCGCCTATCTCGCCGTGGTGCTTCCGAAACCGCTCGAACCGGACACGCTTCGCTATCTCCGCTTCACCTATGGCGGTAAGCGCGTAGTGCGCAAGGTGGGCACGGGGAACTTCTTTTGCCAGAGCTACGGTTGGTATCCGACTGTCGGCTACCCGGGCGCTCACCGGTACAACTATGATTTCACGCTTCGCGTCCCCAAAAAGTACATCGCCGTCGCCACCGGAACGAAAACAGGCGAGAGCGTCGAGGGAGACTACCTCGTGACACAATGGAAGAGCGAGGAAGCCATGCCCGAGGTGGGCTTTGCCTTCGGCGATTACAAGGTCACTACGGAGAAGATCGGCGAGGTGAGCCTGGAAGTCTATGCCAATAAATCGGCCGATGACACTCTAGCGCAGATCGAGACGTTTGCTCGAACCGAGAGAACCGGGACGGTCGGCCTCGAAAGTCTCCAGCCGGCTCGCCTTTCCAAGACCGTCGCCGCCGAAGTAGGTAATTCGCTCAAGCTCATGCAGGCGTTCTTCGGGCCGTATACCTACAACAAGTTAGCCGTTTCCAACATCCCGTATAGCTACGGACAGGGCTGGCCCTCGCTTCTCTACCTGACCTCCCTCTCCTTTCTCGACTCCACGCAACGCCATCAGCTCGGCATCCGCGACCAGGTCGGGATTTCCGATCATTTCCGCGCTCACGAGACTTCTCATCAGTGGTGGGGCAACATGGTGGGCTGGAAGACTTATCACGATCAGTGGCTGAGCGAGGGCTTTGCCGAGTATTCGGGAACGATTTACGTTCTCTATCGGCGCGATGTGAAGGAGTATCTGAACCGGCTTCAACAGCTTCGAGATAACCTGACGGTCAAGACGCGCATGTCAGGAGAGATGGTGGACAGCATGGGGCCGATCTGGTTGGGCCGCCGGGTGCTCTCCTCCAAAACCATTGAAGGCGGCAACTATTATCAGGATTTGATTTACGGCAAGGGAGCTTACGTCCTTCACATGCTGCGGATGATGATGTTCGACCAGCAAGCCCAGGACCCCGATGCCCGTTTCAAAGCGATGATGCAGGACTTTACCCAAAGCTTTCATGGCCGGGCGGCATCCACCGCCGACTTCCAGGGCATCGTGGAGAAACATATGACCCCGGTCATGAACATGGCCGGGAACGGCAAGATGGATTGGTTCTTCGACCAGTGGGTTTACGGAACCGGAATACCTCGCTACAAGCTGACCTATCAAATCACCGATGCCGGCCCGGGGCGCTGGAAACTCTCCGGCAGTGTGGTTCAATCCGAGGTGCCAGAGAACTTCCGGATGCCTTTCGGCATTTACGCGACAGTGAGCGGAAAAAAGGGTCGCCTCGGCTTCATCCAAGTGGTGGGAAAGCAAACGCCCTTCGACGTGACACTTCCATTTCGCCCCGAGAAGATTTCCATCAACGATTTCTACGACGTCCTGGCCCGAGACTGAAGCCTCGGGTGCACCTTTTGGGGCCAGCCAACGAACATTGGGACATGGTTCTCCACGCTGTCGCCCGATCGCTTTCTTGACTTTCCTTGTGCCATACCGGAGAATGTTTTTTCTTTTGCGAGGCAAGCGTTTGCAATCGGGCCCGCCGCGGCGGGCCGCCCAGGGTGAAGATTGTTTCAACCGATTACGGACATCCGCGAGCTCAAACGCAAAGCCAACGCCATTCGCCAGGACATCATCCGCATGCTCGGTGCTGCCGGCTCCGGGCATCCTGGCGGGTCACTGTCAGCCACCGACATTGTGACGGCGCTCTTTTTCAACGTGCTGCGCCATGACCCCGAACGGCCCGATTGGCGGGAGCGCGACCGCTTTATCCTGGCCAAGGGCCACGCCGCCCCGGTCCTCTACTCGGCCTATATGGAGTCCGGCTACGTCTCCCGCGACCTCCTCCTGACGTTGCGCAAGCTCGGCAGCCCGTTTCAAGGCCATCCCGACAAGCGATTCCTTCCCATCCTTGAAGCCTCTACCGGCTCGCTTGGCCAGGGCCTTTCGATCGCCATTGGCGAGGCGCTTGCCTGCCGGCTGGATCATCTGCCGAGCCACGTCTTTGTGATGATTGGCGACGGCGAGATGCAAGAGGGGCAAGTCTGGGAAGCTGCCTTTTTCTGCAATTTTCACAAGGTGGACAACCTGACCTGCATCCTGGACTACAACCGCATTCAGCTCGACGGCTGGGTGAAAGAAATCATGGAAATTGCACCCGTCCCGGAAAAGTGGCGCAGCTTTGGTTGGCACATCATCGAGATTGACGGCCACGATATGGAGCAGGTACTCCGCGCCCTCAAGGAAGCCAGGGAAATTTACGGCAAGCCCAAGATGATCGTCGCCCACACGGTGAAAGGCAAGGGAGTCAGCTTCATGGAAAACGTTCCGAAGTGGCACGGGGTGGCGCCGAACGCGGAGGAGACGGCCAGGGCGCTGGCTGAACTGGAGGCGCAGGCAGCGGCGCTATGAGCGACTCGACGGTGAAAACCAAACTGGAATTCAAGATGGGAATGGCCACGCGGGAGGCCTTTGGCCGCGCCCTTGCCGAACTGGGCAAAGAGAACCAGGATATTGTTGTCCTCGACGCGGACCTGAGTAAATCCACTTACACGAATCTTTTTGCCAAGGAGTTTCCGGAGCGCTTTTTTAGCTGCGGCATCTCGGAGGCGAATATGGTCGGGATTGCCGCCGGCCTGGCCGCCAGCGGAAAGATCCCGTTCGTCTCCAGTTTTGCCTGCTTTCTCATCTGCAAGGGCTTTGATCAGTTTCGCATGTCGGTCGCCTATCCCGGCTTTAACGTGAAGGCGGTAGCCACGCACTCCGGGATTTCCATCGGCGAGGATGGACCGTCTCAACAGGGGATTGAGGATATCGCTCTGGTCTGCGCCCTGCCGGGGTTTATAGTGAGTGTACCGGCCGATGAGATTGCTACCCGCGCGCTGGTTCGCCGTGCCGTTGAACACAGAGGCCCCGTTTATGTCCGTACCGGGCGGCCCAAAGTGCCCATCCTTTACTCGAGCGATGAGGAGTTTCAGTTTGGCGTGGCCAAGAAGCTGGCTGACGGGAGTGACGCGGCGGTGCTGGCTTGTGGACTTGAAGTGGTGGAGGCGGTCAAGGCGGCGGAGATTTGCCAGGCCGAGGGCATCCGCGTGCGCGTGCTTGACGTCCATACCGTCAAGCCGCTCGATGAGGAGGCCGTCGTGGCTGCTGCCCGGGAGTGCGGCACCATCGTCACCGCCGAAGAGCATCTGCTCGACGGCGGCTTCGGCAGCCGCGTGGCGGCCTTGTTAGGGGAGCGTTGCCCCACTCCGCTCGAGCGCGTCGGCATTCGCGACACCTACGCCGAATCGGCCACTCCAGCCGAGCTCATGGACAAGTACGGCCTCACCGCCCCTCACATCGTCGCCGCCATCCGGCGCGCCCTCAAGAAAAAGCAGATCCCCCGGCCACGGTCGCTTTAGCAAAAAACTTCTACGACAGCTAGCAGATTCTCTTGAGTACATCACGCGGGACGACATCGCCGCCCTCACCCGCGAGGCCGCCGAGATCAGCGGTATTGAGTACGTAATGGATCTGGACAAGGCACAGGTCGAAGAAATCTTCAGCGCCCGGTGTTCCTAGGCTGTGAGTGCTGGCGTTCAGCCGGAGTGGAACAGCTAAGCCAAGCCGAGCCTTCGGCAATAATCTCTTTGCCAGCCCGCTTATCTTGGCAGTGGGTCAGTGCCGAAGTTGGCGTGCACGAGCATCCACTTTCCGCCTTGTTTCACGTACACGCGGGTTGACTTTGCCCGCGCGGGCTCAACCTTGCCGTCTTTGTCTTTTCCGACACCGGCGAAGTTGTAGCTGAGGATGGCCACGTCTCCATACACTTGTACCTTCGGGTTGGCCATCTCCGCCGCCACTAAATTGCCACTACCACCTGCATTGGCTTCGGCGAGCCGCAAAGCAATTGGCTTGCCTTCCAGCCGCGTGGAATAGTCTCCGTTGAACTCGGTATAATCGTCGGCCACGTTCTTCATCGCTTCGGCGGTATTCTTCTGCATCTCGGCCGCCCACTGCGCTTTTGTCACTGCGATCACTTCATCGGCCACCGACGGGGGTGTTGATTGTGCGACCCCCACCAAGGCCAGAATCGCAACGCACACAACCACGGGGAAAATGCGACGCATGATTCATCCTCCTGTTGTGAAACCCCAGCATGTCCCGGCTCTGACTCGAGGACCATGCACCGGGGCTCACTGAGAAGCTAGGTTGACTTGGGAACACCAAAAGCGCCGGGATGCTATACCGGCAGGCCTGACTCCGTCAAGCGACGTGAGAAATCAGCCTCCCGCTTTTCTGATGTTATGAGGCAGGCGCCTCCTCGGGCAAACGTTGGTACGCTTGCCCGGACTGTTCGACTTGGGTCGAAAGGAGGCGCCCATGCCAGTTTATCTCGGAGTCGATTTTCATGCGCGCACGCAGACGGTTTGCTGGTGTAGCACGGAGGACGGCGTGATCCGCCAGCGCACTCTCGATCACGGGCGGGACGACGTGCCTGCTTTCTACGCACAGTTCGCCGCTCCGGCCATCGTCGGGCTGGAGTCGTCGGGCTACGCCCTGTGGTTTCATCGCTTGCTCGCCGAACAGGGCCATCACGTCCTGGTCGGCGATGCCGCTGCCATCCGCAAGTTCGCCAAGCGCCGGCAGAAGAACGACCGGCGCGATGCCGAGC
>DATBWB010000201.1 GCA_036514995.1 Candidatus Acidiferrales bacterium | reverse complement strand
ACTGAGAAGCTAGGTTGACTTGGGAACACCAAAAGCGCCGGGATGCTATACCGGCAGGCCTGACTCCGTCAAGCGACGTGAGAAATCAGCCTCCCGCTTTTCTGATTTCTGTTTTCTGATCTGTATAGCTGGCGATGAAGGAGACGGCTACCGGCCGAAGACGGAGGGGATTTGGGCAACGCTGGGACGGTTGCGTGGTCTCCGATGGGGTGGATATAGGGCGCGAACGGAGCCCACCAGCTCTGCCACCGAGGGGGACAGCGACGGATCCCGCCGTGGCGGGACTGTTCCGATGGCCGCAGTAGATTCCAGCCCGATAAGGCGGAGAGAGACGTCCGGACGATCCGCCAGATAGGCCGCAGCCGCATTCTCCCGCGCCAGCTTTCTTAAGAAATCGGGAAACTGTTGCGGGTCGTAGCCGACCGAGGTCAGGAAAGTAACAGCGGCCCGGTCAGCGGCATATTCGTCGTCGGCTCGACGCACCACCCGGAAACGCGAGACCGCCCGTATGGAATGGCCGAGCTGGATGTGGGCGAGCTCGCGGGCGACGACGGCGGCGAGTTGGTCGTCCGAGGAAACGCTGGCGAGCATCCCGGTGGTGATCAGGAGAACATTCGGCGGAGCGGAGAGTGCCTCGGGTTGCGAGTGGCGAAGGACAGTGACCCGGACGGGAGCTGGAAATCCCATCGCTCGCCCGACTTTGTCCACAAAGCGCTGGAGCGGCTCCACGATCTCCGACTCGCGCACCAGATCCACCTGATAGGTGAGCGAGTAAACCAGCAATTCCGAACCGAC
The DNA here is from genome assembly GCA_036514995.1 of Candidatus Acidiferrales bacterium. Classification (NCBI taxonomy): domain Bacteria; kingdom Pseudomonadati; phylum Acidobacteriota; class Terriglobia; order Candidatus Acidiferrales; species Candidatus Acidiferrales bacterium. Next base: position 30,921 of record DATBWB010000201.1, on the reverse strand, counting down.
GTCGCTATCAGCAAATAGCTTGACGGCCGACTTGGTTGTGCTTGCCCCGAGCGGAAGCGCGGCCAGGACAAGGAGCAAAAGGACAAAGACGATTGCCAGCGCAAAGATGGTCAATAGACGTATCGGGTGAAGCACACTTTGTTTGTTCATCTCCCACTCCACGAGTGCTCGAACAACAGCAAATTCTTGGTGCGGGAATAATGCGCCGGTCGGCTCGTCCAACCAATCACCCGTTGGCTATGGGAGTCATAGGAGGAAGTTGCCCGGCGGGGTCAGTGAGTTGTAGTACGCGCCAACTTGAGAGAAAGAAGTTGATTCTGCGGACCCGGAAGAAAAGCAGGACCAGGGTGAGAAAAGTTTCAGTCCCATTGTGAGAGCGAATACTATTTTGGGATTGGTTTCTTGCGCCCGCGTGCAGGATTCATCCTGGAGGACTTGTCCTGAACGAAGTGAAGAATTCGTCTTGAAGGAGGCACTCGCGGAAATAGCTAAAAAAGCGCGTATCCAGCCACGTACCGTACGATACGGGGCCAGCCGGGCTAGCGCGCTACAAGCGCCCGCTCCTCGATCTCTTCGAGGTCCGAGGCAAGCTTCTTCTGGATGCCGGCGAGAAGGAGCGCCGGGATGGGCTTTTCCACCGGGACCTCGACCAGCGCCGAGCGACGCGGAAAATCCTTTCTTCGGTCGAGCCTCAGGCCGCTTTCGAGCAGCATCTCGCCCGCCAGGTTGGGGTCGTCCGACATTTCGACACCCCAAAACCGCAAGCGCTCTTCATCCCGCTGAAGGAAGTTGATGGTCTCGCGGAGCTTCTTGATCGCCCGCTCGAGGGACGATGTCAGGAAATAGACGGCCAGCTTCCACGGGCGGCGAGTGTAGTGCACTCGCAACCGCACGCAGTACTTCCCCGCTTGATTAACTTCGACGGCGCATCGGTAGTCATTTCGTCGTTGACTTGGCATGAGGCCCCCTGTCTTGGAATCTCTCGCTTTGTTGAGAACATCTCGTACGGGCGAACGGCCGTTTGCCCCTACTGTCCCTCACCTTTTTCTTTCCCCGGTTCGTCCAATCCAAACAGGCTGCGGCCTACCGCTTGGACGCCGGCGCCAATCACGGCCAACGGCAACGGCAAGAAGAGCAGCACGGCCAACGAGAGCGCGAGCATTTCCATGCTCTTTTCCTGATACCAGCGCAGGATGGCGACAACCGCAAGGGGCACCGTGGCAGCCAGGCCGATCCCCGCCCCTAGACGATTGGCGGCAAGAAAACCTTGAACTCGCCCGCCTATGGTGGATTGGCTCGTCAAATGGCCCCCGACTGGCGCAATCGCCTGATTTCCTCTCGGCTCATTTCGAGCTCCCTCACGAGAACTTCCTCGCTGTGTTCGCCGAGCAAAGGCGGCGCGCTCCTGACCTCGCCCGGCGTCCGGCTGAGTTTGATTGGGATGCCGCATACGTTCGTCCGCCCAATGCTGGGATGATCAAATTGCGCGACCATGTCTCGCGCCACAACCTGCGGCTCGCGCAAGACCTCTTCGACCGTCCTTACCGGCCCGCACACGATTTCGGCCTTCGCCAGCAGGGCAAGCCATTCGCCGGTGGTTCGTTGCTGGATGGCAGAAACCAAAAGAGGCTTGAGGTGGCACCGGTTTTCCACCCGCAAGCGCACGCTCGAAAAGCGCGCATCGTTTGCCAGGTCGTTCCGGCCAATGGCCGCGCAAAATCGCTGCCACTGGGATTCATTGCCGACGGCGATGTTCAAAAATCCATCGGCCGTGGCAAAGGTTTCATAGGGCGTGATCATCGGGTGATCGTTGCCCAAGCGAGTGGGATTGATGCCGGTCATGAAATAGCTCTGCGCCTGAAACGTCAGCAGCGCTACCTGGCAGTCGAGCAAGGAAACATCCACGCGCTGGCCCGCGCCGGTCTGCTCGGCCACCCGTAAGGCGAGCAGAATGCCCTGCACGGCGTAGAGTCCAGCTACCAGGTCGGCGAAGGAAATTCCCACCTTGGTCGGCGGCCCCTCCGGCAAGCCGGTCAAACTCATCACCCCGCCTTCACCCTGAATCACCAGATCGTAGCCCGGGCGATGGCAATCGGGGCCGGATTGGCCAAAGCCGGAAATGGAACAGTAAACCAGCCGAGGATTGCTCCGGCGTAATTCTTCATAGCCCAGGCCCAGGCTCGCGAGCGCCCCCGGCCGAAAGTTTTCCACCAGGACGTCAGCCGCTTCAGCAAGGCCGCGCAGAATCGCTACGCCCTCCGGCTGCTTGAGGTTGACCGTCAGGCTCTTCTTGTTCCGGTTGACGCTCAGGTAGTAGGCGCTTTCGCCCTTCGCAAAGGGAGGCCCCCAGCGCCGCGTATCATCGCCCGCGGTCGGCTCTTCTATTTTGATAACCTCAGCGCCCATGTCGGCGAGCATCATGGTGGCAAAAGGTCCGGCCAGAACGCGCGTAAGATCCAAGACGGTGATGTTCTCGAGTGGCTTGGACATAGCTTTCGAGTCAAGCTCGGCAAGTAGCGCTGCGGGGGATACCTGCGGAGGAGAATTATCTTAGCTCATCCGGCGACGGAAAGGCAACCCGGAAAGAAGCCTCTAATGGTTTTATTTTCAAGTATTTAGAAACGGCTGCGGAACCCGGTCCAGAAGCGGCTAGCCTTGACCGCCGGTGAGGCGCTTCAACATCTCCGGATAGATTTTGAGCTTGCCCTGGCGGGCGAGCTGCTCGCGCAAATTTTCGCGGAAGAGGTCATAGGCCAGTTGCTGCTTTTGAGACCGGACCTCCCTCTCGAGAGAGCTCATCTGCCTCAGCATCTCCTCGCGGTTGATCTCCTCGCGCGCGGTGAGACGAAAGACGACCCAATTCTTCCCCACAGCAATGGCCGAACTGGCCCCACCGACCGGCAACGAAAAGGCAACCGGAGCTATATCTCTGGCGTTTCCCAGGTCGAGAATGGAGCCATTGCGGGTGAAAGGATCGCTCTGCTTGACGGTCATGCCCCATCGCCTGGAAAGCTCGGCCAGATCACCGCCCTCCTTGGTCTTCTTGGCCGTTTCCTGGGCCCTTTCGCGCGCCAGCTCGGTCGCCTTTTCTTTGCGCAGCTCCTGTTCCACCTTTGGGCGGGCTTCCTCGAGCGTGGCCGGATGCACCGGGTTGGTGGACTTGAGCGTCAGGATGGCAAAGCCACTGGAGACCCGCACCGGCATGGAGACGTCCTTGCCTCGCAGCCGAAATGCCGCCTCGCCCAACTCCGGGTTCGTTCCGATTGCGGGAATCGGCTCGCCACTCGCAAACAGGGGGGTTTCGAGGATGGGGAGTTGGTAATGCCCGGCGGCCGCGTCAAAGCTTTTTCGCGTCGCGCGAACCTCCTCGGAGACTCGACTCGCCAGCTCTTCGCTCTGTCGCTCCACGCGTTGAGAAGAGAGCATTGCCTCCATGCCGGACTTTACCTCATCGAACGGTTGCACGCGGGCATCCTGGCGTTCCAGGATCTTAATGATGTGAAATCCGTAGGGAGTGAGGATCAGCCCGCTCGTTTTGCCCTTCTTGAGAGAAAAAGCGACCTGTTCAAACTCCGGCACCGTCTGACCGCGACCGACCCACCCCAGGTCGCCGCCCTTCTCCCGAGTAGTGTCCTCGGAATACTGCCTGGCGAGCGCGCCGAAATCTTTTCCGGCCTTGACTTGGGCGAGCACGGATTCGGCCGTCTTGCGGATCGCTTCGATTTCCTTATCCGACTTGCCGACCGTCTTGAAGAGAATGTGAGCAGCATGGACCCGTTCCTGGATGCGATAGCGGTCGAGGTTCTGCTGGTAGTAGCGCCGCAGCTCTTCTTCCGGAAGGGAGAAGTCGCGTCGCATGCGCTCGGTGTCCACCAGGATGTAGCGCACCGACCGCTTCTCCGGAATCTCATACCGCATCTTGTTCCGATCAAAATAGGCCTTCAACTCGGCGGGCTGGATCTGCACCTCGGAGACCAACTCTTCCGGCCGGAAGAGCAGGAAGGAGATTTTGACTTTCTCATGGCGTCGCCGAAATTCCCACTCGATGTCGTCCGGCGTAACCATGACCCCGTCGGTGATGAGGCCCCGCACCTTGGACTCAAGAATCCCAAATTCGATTCGCTTCTCAAACTCGGGGATGGACATCTGAAAGCGTTGTGCAATCAGGTCCTGATAGCGCTCCAGGCCGATAAAACCTCCGCCCGGAAAGAAGTCGGGAATTTGTCGGAGTCGTTCGGCTTTCTCGTCCGGCGTTACACGGACGCCGAGCTGCCCGGCCTGACTCTCCAGCGCCCGTTCGTAGATGAGCTGGTCAACGATCTGCCGGGCGAAGAGCTGGCGCACGAGAGGGCTGTTTCCAAAATTCTGCCCGCGGGTGAGACGCGTCAACTCGCGGTTGACCTCATCGACGGTAATGGCGGTCCCACCCACCTCCACCACCATGCCGGCCGTGTCTGGGGAGATGCCGCCGCCCCCGATCCCGGGCACCAGGGTTACCACCATCATGATGCAAATGATTCCGAGAACCACGGCGAGCAGGATGCGGACGGCCAAATCACGGCGACGAAAGAGATTGAGCATGTGACCAAGTCTCCGTCTGGAGGGAATGGACCCCTTCGTGGGGTCTTAACAAACATCAAGGCGGCAAGCAAGCCCGCGGCCATGACGCCCCCAGGCCACATCCTGCGACCAAGCGTTCATTATAGGGGGCCAAGCCAATGGGCACAAGCCAGTTGCCAGGGCGCACATTTTGGTTGACTTAGGCGCCTCAAGGTGTTGCGCCCCCCCCCGGTGGTGTGCTAAATTTCCAAGATTGGGCAACGGCCCAGCTTGCCCTGGTATCAAAGTATGGAAGACCGCCGTCCGCCGGGCGAAAAACAGCGCATTCGTCCCTTTGAAATTTATTGGATGACGGTCAGTTACCGCACGCTGGCGGTATGGGCGTTGATTCTGCTCCTGGTGGTCGGCTTCGTCATCGCCTTGCTTTCGCCGGACACGATGACGAAGTTGATCCAGCGGGCAGCCAACTGGAGCGCGCGCCAAGAGGCAGCGCCTCCGCCGGAGCTGACCGAGGCGCGCTTCGTCAATATTGATGGCACGGTGCGTGTCAAGAAAGCCGACGCGGTGGAATGGATGACGGCGAACCTACGCATGGGGCTGGATCGCGGAGACCTCATTCAAACCGGCAGCGACGGCGTCGCCCGCATCACCTTCATGGACGGCACAACTTACGTGGTCAAAGCGGAAACGCTCATCGTGGTGGAAGAGAATAAGGCCGCGCCCACCCGTGCTACCAGCGTCGCGGTGCGGGTCAACTCCGGAAATGTGGACCTATCCACCGGCACCTGGGAGAATCCTGGTTCTCTTTCCAGGATTTCGTTTGAGAATGCTACCGCCACCATGCGAGAAAATACCCGCGCATCGGTCAAAAACGACCCGGCGAGCAACGTCCACGAAATCACGGTGGCTCAGGGATCGGCCCAGTTGCAGCGCGGCAACGAACTGGTCAACCTGACCCAGTACGAAAAGGCTTCCTTCGCCGCCGGCCAAGCTCCCGTCATCAAAGAGCGCGTCATCTCCCCGCCCCGGCTGGACCAACCGCTCAATTTGGAGCCCATCATCGTGCGCGATGTCAAGCGCGCCCCCATCCGTTTTTCCTGGAGCACCGTTCCGGAAGCCGTCAGCTACCGGCTGAAGGTTTCCACCTCGCCCCTTTTTGTGGCGCCGCTGGTGGACCGCAAACTCGCCACCACCGAGTATTCCATCACCGGCCTGGACGAGGGAACCTATTACTGGGCGGTGACGGCCATCGACCGCAACGGCCGCCAAAGCCAGGAATCCGACATGAACAGGTTTAGCCTGGTGGCGCAGCCGGAAACCGAGCAGATGCTGCTCACGCTCGACAACCTCTTTTTACACGGCAACGTGGTGGAAGTTTCCGGCCGCACCGAGCCGGCCGCCACCGTGATCATCAATAACGAACCGGTTGTCAATCTCGGTGCCGACGGCCGTTTCAAGCACTTTACCTCGCCGCTGCCTCGCGGCGCCAACACCATTACGGTGACGGCACAGAATCGCCGGGGGGACGTGGTGACGCGCAAGGCAGCGATGGTCGTGCCGTAAGCATGCCTAGGCCCTGAAGTGAGGATGCCATGACACGGAATGGAAATCTAACTTTTCGGTCCATCTTCAGCCTGTTCTCCTCCGACTTGGCCATTGACCTCGGCACCGCCAACACGCTGGTTTATGCCAAGGGTAAAGGAATTGTTGTCAACGAACCCTCGATTGTGGCCATCAACAAGAACACGGGCGAAGTAGTGGCGGTAGGCCGCGAAGCCAAAGAGATGCTTGGCCGCACGCCGGGCAACGTGGTGGCGATCAAGCCGATGAAGGACGGCGTCATCGCCGACTTCAAGGTCACCGAAAAGATGCTAACCTACTTCATTCAAAAGGCCCACAACCGCCGCGTGCTGGTGCACCCGCGTATTGTCATTGGGGTGCCGAGCGAAATTACGCCGGTCGAAAAGCGGGCGGTGCAAGACTCCGCCTACCGGGCTCACGCCAGCGAGGTCTATCTGATCGAGCAAGCGATGGCCGCGGCCATTGGCGCCGGCCTGCCCATTGAGGAGCCTTGCGGCAACATGATCGTGGACATTGGCGGGGGCACGACCGACATCGCCGTGATTTCTCTCTCGGGGATTGTCTATGCCCGTTCCGTCCGCGTGGCCGGCAACGAGATGGACGAAGCGGTCATGCACTTCCTGAAACGAAAATACAATTTGCTCATCGGCGAGCGCACCGCCGAAATGATCAAAATGGAAATCGGCTCCGCCTATCCCTTGGAAAAGCCGATGACCATGGAAGTGAAGGGCAGGAATTTGATTGAAGGCGTGCCCAAAACGGTGACCGTGGACGATACCGAAATCCGCGAAGCCTTGAGCGAGTGCGTTTCGACCATCATGAATGCGATTCGCGTGGCGCTGGAACGGACGCCACCCGAGCTTTCCGCCGATATCAGCGACCGGGGAATCGTTTTGACGGGGGGGTGCGCGCTGCTCCGCAACCTGGATAAGCGTATCCGCGAAGAAACCGGGCTGCCCGTTTCCATCGCCGATGACCCGCTGGCCTCGGTCGTCCTCGGCACCGGCAAGATGCTCACCGACTTCCGCCTGCTGCGGTTGATTGCGATCGACTAGTGCCGTTCCAACTATTTGGGGCCATTTCCGGCAAGTCACACGGCATACTTTATTGATCATACAGGATCGAGACGTATAGGCTCATTAAGTTGGAACGGCACTAGCATGGACCTCTGCCAAGCCCGGCTTTTCGCTGCCGGTTGCGTCCACGGAGGGAGAGTGCCGGCATCCCTCGTACGGCGTCAGGTGATTGCCAGCGCGAGCGACAGGCTCGACCGAGCAAGACGGTAGGGCGGACTTATCACCATTGCCTGCCCTGGCGTGCCACCTCTCGAATTTCCGAACCAGAAATTTTTTCTCTCACCCTGGGCGCGGGACGCTATACTTTCGCCTGCAAGAAGGGGGCAGGCGCGGATCTCGGAAGAGGGGGTGAGGGGCGAGTTTCGATCATGCAAAGCTTGGCTCAACGTCACCGGAACTTCCTCCTCCTTGCCGCCGTCCTGTTCGCGCAGCTACTCATGGTGGCGTTTCAGATCAAGCGCTCGGGCGACGTCCGCTTGATCCGCCTCTGGGCGGTGACGCTCATCACCCCCTTCGAGCGGCTGGCCCACGGCGGGGTCAGCGGCATTCGATCCGTCTGGCGCAATTATGTGGATTTGCATGACGCCAGCCGCGAGAACGAACGATTGAAAAGCGAGTTGGGCGAGCTAAAACTGAAATTGCAGCGAGCCGAGGTTCGCGCTGCCGAAGCCGACCATCTTGCCGGTCTCCTCAACTTTCGGACGGAACATCCCGAGTGGCCGATGGTTGCCGCCCGCGTGATTGGCTCAAGCGCGGTTGACGTCACGCGAACCATTTTCCTCAACCGCGGCCAGAAGGATGGCATTCAGAAAAATTTTGCCGTGTTCACCCCCGATGGCGTGGTGGGAAAGGTTCTGGAAGTTTTCCCGGGTACTGCCCAGATCTTGTTGATCACGGACAAGGAGAGCGGCGTGGGGTCGCTTCTGGCTGCGTCGCGAACCGTGGGTGTCGTAAAAGGTACGGGGGGCCCGATCTGCCGGATGGACTACGTCCTCAACGATCAAGATGTGGCCATGGGGGAGGTAATTTTCACCTCCGGCCAGGACCGCATCTTCCCGAAAGGGCTACCGGTCGGGCGGGTGACCGCTACCCGTTCCGGCTTCCCCTTTAAGACCATTGAGTTACAACCCATCGCCGGCCTTGATCGCCTGGAAGAAGTTTTCGTCCTGCTCGAGCGGCCCGAAGGCAGCGAACCGGAAGCTCGGATCCCCGCCAAAGGCCTTTCGCTTCCCGCCGGTCGGTCCGACCAAGAGCCAGGGGCAGGCAAGCCTCGCCAGAATGAGCTGGCGGGCAAGCCAAAGCCCCCGGCCAGGTGAGTGATGGGTAGCACGAGGCAGGAAACCTTCGAAGTCTCCCACTTCAAGGTTTGGATGGTTGCCAGCACCGTTTTTATCTCTCTCTTTTTACAGGCGTTTCTTCCCCGCTACTTCCCCTATTTAGCCGTCCTCGATTTACCCCTGTTAGCGCTCCTCTATTTTGGGCTCGCCCGGCGCAACCCGGCCAACGGATTGTTGATGGGCACGTTTATCGGGCTCATGCAAGATGGGCTCAGCCACCAACCCATCGGGATGTATGGCATCGTCAAGACGGTGGTCGGGTTTCTGGCCTCCTCGCTGAGTGGCCGGATTGACACCGAGCACCCCATCGTTCGCTGCCTGATGGGGGCCTTGCTCTACCTCCTGCACCAGATGGTCTATGCCGGACTCCACCGCTGGCTGGTGGAGCGGCCGGCCGGGCTGTCCTTGTCACGGGTGCTCGTGGGTACTCTTGTCAACGCTTTCTTGGCTGTGTTAGTCTTCCCCGTACTAGACAGGTTTAAGAAGCCCGCATAAGCCTGCCTGACCCTGCAGCGAGAGCAAGCGATGTCGCTTTGGTTCGAGCGCGAGCACCGTCTTCCGCAAACGCGTCTCACGGCGATTCAATACGGCCTCGTTCTCATCTTCATCCTCCTCATGACCGCGTTCTGGAACATGCAGGTCATGCACTCGAACTACTATCTCGCCCTTGCCGAACGCAACCGCATTCGCAATTTGCCTCTCATTGCCCCGCGGGGGCGCATCTTGGACCGCGAGGGGCGCGTCCTGGTGGATAACTACCCCTCGTTCAGCATCTGGATGCTGCGTGAAAACTCGGCCCATGGCGCGTCTGGCGGCAAGCACCTCCGGGAAATCGCTGAGGGACTTGCCATGGATCCGGCTGCGCTGAAAGAGCGAATCGAGCAATTTGCCGACGTGGCGAAGTACCACCCGATCGTCATCAAAGAAGAAGCCACCTCCGCTGACGTGGCCTTTGTCGAATCCCATCGCGCCGACCTGCCCGAACTCGAACTGGTGATGGTTCAGCGGCGGCATTATCCACGCAATAGTTTTCTCGCTCACGCCATCGGCTATGTGGGAGAAGTTTCTCCCGAACAATTGAAGCAAAACGATCGCTACCGTCCGGGCGATTTTGTCGGCAAGTCGGGGCTGGAGCGGCAATATAACGACGTGTTGATGGGTCAGGACGGGATGCGGCGCGCGGTGGTAAACAGCGCCGGCAAGGAAGTCGGCCGCCTGCAGCAAAAAGAGGCACTCCCCGGACGCCCCCTCAAGTTGACCATTGATTATGATTTGCAGGTCGTGGCCGAGGAGGCAATGGCCAAGCGCAAGGGCGCCGTCGTCGCGCTCGACCCGCGCAACGGCGAGGTGCTGGCGATGGTCAGCCAGCCAGCGCCCGACCCCAACCTTTTCGCCGTGCGCATCAAGCCCGAGGATTGGAAAGCGCTGAATGATGACCGGGATCATCCGTTGCTGAATCGCGCCATCCAAGCGCAACTGGCTCCGGGTTCGGTCTTCAAAGTCATCCTGGCCGCGGCCGCGATGGAAACCAAGGCGTTGCGGCCGGGCTTCAGCGTTGATTGCTCGGGCGCAGCCAGTTTCTACGGCAATATTTTTCAGTGCTGGCGGCCGCATGGCGTGGTCAGCTTCCACCGCGCGATCACCGAATCCTGCGACGTTTTCTTCTACAACGTTGGAAAGATCCTTGGCATTGATCGCATCGCCTACTACGCCGGCAAATTCGGGCTCGGCCACTCGACCGGCATTGATCTTCCCGGCGAAGAAGCAGGCCTGATTCCCTCCGAGGATTGGAAGATGCGCCGCTTCAAGCAGCGCTGGTGGCCGGGGGAGACGATCTCGGTTGCCATCGGGCAAGGGGCGGTGCAGGTTACTCCGATCCAGTTGGCCCGCGCCATTGGCGGCATCGCTTCCGGGGGTCTCTTTGTTCGACCCCGCCTGGTGATGGATAATGCCGCCGCCCGCGCCAACCTCCCGCCCGCGCTGATCGAACGGTTCCCGCTCCAGGAAAGCACTGTGGAAGCGGTTACCCTGGGAATGTGGGGCGTGGTGAACGAATACGGCACGGCTGCCGCCTCCCGCCTCCAGGGCATTGAATTCTGCGGTAAGACCGGCACGGCCCAGCTCATCAGCGAACCCGGCCGCAAAAAAGCGCAAGGCAGGACCCGTCGGAACCTTGCCCACAATGCCTGGTTCGTCGGCTTTGCGCCGCGACACAACCCGGAAATCGTCGTCGCCGTCTTGATTGAACACGGCGAGCATGGTTCGCTGGCCGCCACCGTCGCCCGCGATCTGGTTCGTGCCCACTATGACAAGAAAGCCCGCCAACTCGGACCCGACTACCGGGTCGAGCTTCGTCGCATCCAGGAACTTGAGCCCCGCCTGGCCGGGGTCAGCCAGGCGGCGGAGTGACCATGAGACGCTACGCTACATGGCGAGACTTTGATTGGTGGCTGCTGGGGTTTGCCCTGGCCTTGGCGGGCGTTGGGATTCTCGAGATCTATTCGGCCACGCACTCTGGACGGTTCGCAGGCATGGCCACCCGGCAGCTTGCCTGGGTAGGTCTTGGCCTGGTCTTGATGGTGATTCTCTCACGCGTGGACTACCATACCGTGCTCGAACAGGCACCGACCCTGTACCTTTTGGCCCTGGGCGGGCTGGTCCTGGTTCTGGCATTCGGACACACCCGGTTGGGCGCCAGGAGGTGGCTGCCCGTGCTTGGGCAGCAATTCCAGGTGTCGGAGCTTGCCAAATTGGTTATAATTGTGGTGCTGGCCCGTTATTTGAGCGAGGTTACGACCGACAGGCTGTCGTTCAGCGACCTCGCCAAGGTTGGCGGTCTGGTTGGTGTTCCAGCGGGGCTGATCTTGCTCCAGCCGAACCTTGGCACGGCGATGGCGTTGGTGCCGGCCGCGGTGGTGGGGGCATTTTTGGCAGGCGTGCATTGGAAGCACGCGGCGATCGTGGCCGTCCTCGCCGGGCTTTTGCTCCCGGCGGGCTGGCACGTTTTGAAGCCCTATCAGCGCGACCGGCTGATGACCTTTGTGCATCCGGAGGAGAGCCCGCAAGGTGCGGGTTATCAAATCCTCCAGTCGAAGATCGCTGTGGGCTCGGGCGGATTTTGGGGCAAGGGTCTGCAGAAGGGCACACAAAACCAGCTCGGATTCGTGCCGGAGCGCCACAATGATTTCATTTATGCGGCTCTGGCCGAGGAGTTTGGGTTTGCAGGCGTCTTGGTGACCCTGCTTCTTTATTTGGGGATTTTGTTGCGCTTGGTTCACAACGCCCAGACAGCAAGTGATCGAGCGGGGATGTTTGTGGTGATGGGCGTGTTGGGCATTTTGGCTTTTCACATTCTGGTGAACGTGGCCATGGTGATTGGCTATATGCCGGTCACCGGCATTCCGTTGCCCCTGTTGAGCTACGGCGGCGCGGCCACGCTTTTCACCTTTATGGCCCTGGGGATGGTGATGGCGGTGCGCATGCGCCGCTTCGTCAATTGACGCCGGGGCGAAAGTTTTTGCCCATATGGGCAGAGAAAGGATTGTCGAGGCACGAGCGATGACGCAGTTGATCGCGCGCGGAAAACCTCCCGGCTTGTCCCATGCGGGCGCGTCGGGGTCGCCTACGCGGCCGAGGCCGCCCTCAGACTCGGCGGCGCTACGCTCGTTCTCTCCAAGTTATTTCCATGTCGAAAGAATTGATCATCTCCTCGTCTCCCCACGAGACGAAAGTGGCCATCACCGAAGACGGCCAGGCAGTTGAAATCTATGTCGAACGCGAAAAGGAATATGCGCTTGTCGGCAGCATCTACAAGGGTCGCGTCACCCGCGTCCTGCCCGGGATGCAGTCGGCCTTTGTGGACATAGGCCTGGACCGCGACGGCTTCCTCTACGTTTCTGACTTTGTCGAAGACATCGAAGAGTACGACCGCATCGTCACCACCGTCGAAGATAAGGTCACCAAGATGGCCGAGCAGGGCGGGACTGTTTTCGCCCCAGTCGAGCCACCCCCGGCCCCGGCGGTAACCCCGCCCGCGCCGGTAGCCGCAGCCCCGCCGCCCGGGCCACCGCCTGGCGGCAACCTCGCTCCGCCACCCCGTGACCGAGGCTTCGACGATCGTGGTGGACGGCACGGACGTCAGCGGGGGCGTCGTGGCGGGCGCGGCCGGCGCGGCCAGGGATTGCCCGAGAGCAAGTTCGCTCCCCCGCGCAGCTCTGATCCGACGCGGCGTTACGAGCAACCCCGCGATCGCCAGCCGTTGGAACCGACCCGGGGCTACGAACCAATCATTCTTCCGGGCGAATCTCTGGCCAAATATCGAGGTGTCCAGCCCACCCCGTCTGTCCCCTCGGCTCCGCCGATCGAAATCCCCAAGGAAGCAGCGGTGCGGCCGGAGGGTATTCAACAAGCTGTTCCTGTGCCCCTTCCCGAACCTCCCCCAACCCTTCGGGCAGGAACCGTACCCGCTCCCCGGCCGCGCGAGCCGGTTGCCCCGCCGGCACCGGCAGGGGCCGAATTGCCCGCACCCGTTTCGCCGACGGAGCTGGAGGCAATGGAATGGGGGCAGCAGACGCCCGGGAGGAAAGAAGCCCTGAAGAATGTGTCGCCCGAGGAGCACCAGGCGGAGGTGGTGCGAGGAGGCGCCGGAGAGATCGAGAAAACGGAGGAAGAGGCATCTCAGGAAGCCGGGGAAGAATCCCGCCGGGGGGGAAACTATCCCCCTGAAGACAACATCCCCACCGATGACCTGGAAGCCGAGGCATTGGCTTCGGCGGTGGAGGCGAGGGAAGAGAAAAAACAGTCGGCCATGGTGGCGCCACCGGAGCCCGAGACCATTCCGGAAGAGGAACGAGAAATGAAGGCCATCGTGCGCGGACCGTCCAGCCGACCGCGCTTCGAGCAGCGAGGTCGTCGCGGCGGCCAGGGCCGTATGCGCGGTCGTCAGGGAGACCGGGTGGCCCGCGAGCCGCGCCGCCTGCCGCCGATCAATGAGATGCTCAAGCCCGGAAACGAAATCATTGTGCAGATTGCCAAAGAACCGCTCGGCAAGAAGGGGGCCCGCATCACCTCCCACGTGGCGCTGCCCGGCCGTTACCTGGTTTACATGCCGACGGTGGAACACATCGGCGTATCGCGCAAGATCGGTTCCGAGGAGGAACGAGCGCGGTTGCGGCGCCTGGTCTTGCAAGCCAAAGGGAGCCTGACGGGCGGCTTCATCGTGCGCACGGCGGCCGGCGGGCACTCGGACGCGGAGATTCAGGCGGACATTGACTATCTATCGAAACTCTGGAGCGATATTCGACAAAAGGCGGAGCGCATGTCCTCGCCCTCGCTGCTCCACCGCGACCTCGATCTGATTGAGCGTATTCTGCGCGACCAGGTCACGTCCGATTTCACTGCCGTCTGGCTCGACAACGAGGAGGAGTACGCGCGGGTGGTGGAGTTTGTGAACCGCTTTCAATCCAGTCTCGTCAACCGGGTCAAGCTCTACACCCGGAGCACGCCCATCTTTGAAGAGATGGGTATCCAACAGGAGATTGACAAGGCGCTCCGGCCCAAGGTTTGGCTGAAGTCCGGCGGCTACATCGTCATCAACCACACCGAAGCTCTGGTGGCGATTGATGTCAACACCGGAAAGTTCGTCGGCAGAGGTTCCACCCGGCTCGAAGATACCATTGCTAAAACCAACCTCGAAGCGGTCAAGGAAATTGTCCGGCAGATTCGCCTGCGGGACCTGGGCGGGATTATCGTCATCGATTTCATTGATATGGAAGAGCGCAAGAACCGGCAAAAGGTGATGCTGGCGCTCGAAGACGCGCTCCGCGAGGACAAGTCTCCCTCCAAGATTCTTGCCTTCAATGATTTCGGCCTGGTCGCCATCACCCGCAAGCGCACCAAGCAGTCGCTGGAGCGAACCCTTTGCCAGCCCTGCCCCTATTGCACCGGCTCCGGGATGGTCAAGTCCATTCCGACGATCTGCTACGAAGTTCTGGATGAGGCAAGGAAGATGGCCGGCGAGATTGACGGTCCCAGCCTGACTGTCCGCGCCCATCCCGAAATCGCCAAGGCGCTCAAGGGTCGCGAGTCCGCTCTGGTGGAAGAGCTCGAAGCCATCACCCGCAAAAACATCATCATCCAGACCGACCCGATGATGGGTTGGGAACAATTTGAGATCTACTGACCCGCATGGGAGCCGAGCGGTTGGCCTGCCCCGTTCACGCTGAAGCGTCGCCGCGCACGCGCCGTGGCTGGTTCAACCCGGCAGCCCGATGATGGTGTTGTTTGGTGGGGTTAAAGGCCCGCTAGCTAGACGCCGGGGAAAGCAAAAAACAGAAAGCCACTCCTCCGGGCCTTTGGGAAACGGCCGTCAATTGTTCGTCACCGGCGATTCTCGCTTGATGGCAAGCAGCGAGAGCAGCAACCGATGCCGGCTCCCTTCATCCAATTCAATGTCGCGCAAGCGCTTTTCGCCGTTGTGCAACAGCGGCCAGAGGAGAGCGCGCGCCGCCGGATTGGCTTTCCAGTCCTTGACGCTGTCGTCGAGCGAAACCTGCACTGGCCGGCGAATTTTCACCGGGTCAGCTCCCCCCATGGGAATCCCACCCCAGGACATGCCAAACGTTCGCCGGGGATCAAAGAGCATTCCCGGAGTGGATGTCAGCGTGAGCTTGCCCTCGCAAACGCCCTGCATATTCACGCGCCGACGACGCCGGCGTCGTGGCTTGCCTTTTCTTCGCGCAACCGGCATAAGTGCTCCCTTGGGCGCCCGAGGCTAACGTCCAAGCAAACACTACCACCGGCGCGACATTTTGTCAATATATCCGTTTAAAAAATCGGTAAAGGCGACTTGCGGGCAAGATCTGTGCTATACTTTACTCGAAAAGGGTCTCCAAGACGCCCATGGAAACAACCCGGCAGCGCGTTCTCGAACTGATCAAGCGCCATCCGCAGTGTACCGTCTCCCAACTGGCCGTTTCCCTCGAAATCTCCGGCATGGCGGTCCGGCGCCACATCTCTTCCCTGCAAGGCGAGGGAATGATCTCGGCCGGCATGAGCCGCCAGCCCCGCGGGCGGCCGGTCCTGCGCTATTCGCTCACCGTCAAGGGGGAAGCCCAATTCCCGCATACCTACGATCGCCTGGCGATCCAGCTTCTCGACGAGGTCTCTCGCGCCAGTAGGCCCCAGCAGGTCAAGCGCCTCCTCGAACATATCGGCGAGAAAAACGCCGGCGAGATTGCCCCGCGGCTGGCCGGCAAAACGCTTTCCGGGCGCGTCAGCGAACTCGCCAAGGCCCTGACCGAACAGGGCTATATGGCGGAGTACCGCGTGCAGCGCGGGAAGGGTCTCCGCCTGATTGAGCACAATTGCGCCCTTTCTGAAGTGAGCCGGCGATGCCCGGTGATTTGCGAGTGCGAGCTCGAGATGATGCGTAAACTGCTCGGCGCCCGGGTCATCCGCACCGAACATCGGCTCCAAGGCGATCCGCGTTGTTCCTACCTGGTCACACCCTTTCGGCGCCACCGCGGTAACCACGCTTAGCGGCCTTCCCCGTCCTTTCTCTCAAGGAACCATCACTCGTCCGTCCCGAGGCTTCGCGACGAGGCTTGTCCTCTTGAACCTCTCAGGACTTGTTCCGTCGTAGGGGCGATCACTTGGGGAGGGGTTGAAAGAAGCCTTTTTTGGCCGGGCGAGATGTAATCCGGCCCTGCGCGCCGCGACGGCCCCGCCTGCTGGTCCACGCGGGGCGTCCAGCGGGATCAGTTGCGCCCTCGGTCAGGCAATCAGTCGGTATCGTACCGCTGCTCGCGCCACGGGTCGCCGTACATGTGATACCCGTTTTGCTCCCAAAAGCCGCAGGCATCCCGGTCCATGAACTCGAGGCCCCGCACCCACTTCACGCTTTTCCAGGAGTAGAGATGAGGCACCACCAGCCGCAACGGATATCCATGCTCTGGCGCAAGCAGCTCGCCGTCATGTTTGTAGGCAAAGAGCACTTGCGGCCGGTTCAAATCCTTGAGAGGAACATTAGCGCTGAAACCCTGCTCGGCGTGCACCATCACGTAGCGC
Organism: Candidatus Acidiferrales bacterium; assembly: GCA_036514995.1. Taxonomy (NCBI): domain Bacteria; kingdom Pseudomonadati; phylum Acidobacteriota; class Terriglobia; order Candidatus Acidiferrales; species Candidatus Acidiferrales bacterium. The sequence continues at coordinate 14,300 of DATBWB010000201.1, read as the reverse complement.
GCTTCGGGCTTCGGTGGCGCCAGCTTCAGCACTTCCTGGAAGGGGATGCCCTCCCAGCGGTTGTCAAACCGGCTCCAACGGGTCACGCAATGGAAATCGGCGGTGACCTCCGCGTGAGGCAGCTCCAGAAACTCATCGTAGCGCAGCCGAACCATATTCCCGACCAGACCAAAAATGCGAAAATCCCAGCGTTCCTGGTCGAAGCGCGGCACCATGCCGTAGTGCAGCACCGGCCACTTGAGCGTCAAGCTCTGCCCCGGTGGCAGCCGGCCCTCTTTCCGCCTTTCTTCCTCCAGCTTCTTGCGTTCCTGATTGTTCGCGAAGATATTCATTCCGTTGCCCGCCGCAAGGCCTGCCAGCCCTGATTTGGCCGTGGCTCGCCTTTCCCTATTGGCCGCCGCCCGACCGATTGCTCGGCTCCATAAGCTGGCTTCTCTCGTGTAATGTGAGAAACCATTCTACGAGAGAGCGAGGGCAAGCTCAACCGTCAACTTGCGCCGCTGCACGTGCCATGCCTTCTCCCCTTTTGCTATGATGGGATCCCGGAAGGGGCATGAGCGAAACGGCAATCTTTCGCCGCGGCGTGGAACACTTCAATCGCCGCGAATTTTTTCTGGCGCACGAGGTTTGGGAAGAGATCTGGCTGGAGGCAGCCGAACCGGAGAAAACCTTTTTGCAAGGCCTGATCCAGGTGGCGGCCGGGTTCCATCATTACCAGCGCGGAAACCTTCTCGGCGCCCAATCGCTTACCCGCGCCGGCCTGGAAAAGCTCGACAAACATTCCCAGCAGCATCCGGAGCTTGACGTTTTGCGGCTCATTTCTTCTGTTCGGCGCTGGCAAACGCAGGTCGAGTCGGCGAGCGCCCCCGAGCCCGAGTTCCCTCTCCTGCTCAACCGTCATTCCTGAATTCCGGATCCTTTCGAGTCATGTGCCGATAAGCTTTGAAATTCGGATTCTCTAGCTTTTTGCATCGGGAATGGCGCCCAAGCCCTTTTGGGCACCCTGCCAGCGAATCTGAGAACGATGGTGACATCCGATAGGGTCGCGTAACCTCTATGCACACGCGCGTGTGGTGGAAAAACTCTATTCCGGCACACGAGATTCGTATCTGTTGACAGACCAAAGGGATCATGAGATTCTAGACCTTAACAGTAGAGATTCCAGGGAGGCACCATGCGCATCAGTGCCAAGGGCGAATATGCCGCCAAGGCGGTGCTCTATCTCTCTTTCAAGCACCCCGAAGTCGTCACCATCCAGGACATTGCCCAGCAGCACAGCATCCCGGTCAAGTATCTCGAACATATCCTGCTGACGCTCAAGAAGGCCGGCCTATTGCAAAGCCGCCGGGGCGTGAAGGGCGGCTATCAGCTTGCCAAGCCTCCGGATCAAATCTCAGTGGGCCAAGTGCTCGCCACCGTGGACGGCAAGTTTTCGCAGGCGGGTTGCAGTGAAGAGGTGGCGACGGGCGAATACACCTGCCCGGAGATCGAATCCTGCGGGTTGAAGGCTGTCTGGCGCGATGTCCAGAACGCCGTCGAGGGCATCCTCTTCGGCACCACGTTCGACGAAGTCAAAAAGCGCACCCTTGCCGGCGTGGTCCGCAAATCCGACTACTTGATGTACGAAATTTGAGGTCGCCGCGAGAGCAGGAAACCCTCCTGAAGCCACTGGGTCGCGTTTACTCCCGCAGGCAATTCCGATAGAATGGACCGAATCTTGGAGTGAGGTGTTTCGATGCCGCTTAGCGAGCAACAGGTGATGGATGCTCTCCACAACTGTTATGACCCGGAGATTCCGATCAACATCGTAGATCTCGGGCTGATTTACGGCGTGCAAATCGACGGCAACAACGTCAACGTGAAGATGACGCTTACGGCGCAGGGCTGCCCGTCGCACGGAATGATCAGCGACAACGTGAAATATCAACTGTCGCAGATCCCGGGTGTTGGCGAGGCCAACGTGGAGATCGTCTGGGACCCCCCGTGGGAGCCCAGCCGGATGAGCGCGGAAGCAAAACAAAAACTGGGAATCGGCCTTTAGGCCGTCCCCCGTCCACTCTTGCTCTTGGCAGGGTGGGGGTGATCCGCAGAGGCTATGATGCGCCGGTCGTTTGCTTCTTGTACCAGTCGGTGTTGATCTGGGCGTAGTTGGCCCACTTCTCAGGCAAATCCTCCAGAGCAAAAATCGCTGTCACCGGGCAGACCGGCACGCAGGCGCCGCAGTCGATGCACTCGTCAGGATGGATGTAAAGTTGCGTCTCGTCCGCAAAGGACGCTTCATCCTTGCGCGGGTGGATGCAGTCCACCGGGCAGACATCGACGCACGCGCTGTCTTTGGTTCCGATGCAAGGCTCGGCAATTACGTATGCCATTTTCGGGCGCTCCTTGGTTCCGTAATCTGTCGAATGATCCCCGACCCTCCCGCCTGGACTGTCGGAAGAACCCTCAAGTTTTTATAGCATGAACCCTGCCACATGGCAATGTTACCGGCAAACTGGTCAACGCTCCATGCTCGGGTCTTCCCCGACGGCTTCCTTCAGCTCCTTCAGGTCTTCCGTGAAGTGTTCGTAGCAGTGCTGGAAGATTTCCTTGTAGAACTTCAGGTCTTGCTCGCTGATCTTCATCTCGCTCGCCCAGCGCTCGACTGATTCCGGCGCCAGTTCCCAGTTCAGGTGGCTTTCCAGCAACATCAAGTCCTGCTCGCGGATGGGCAGATTGCGTTCGTTGCAGCGGACAATGTCCACAAACGATTTCACGATCAACTCTCGAACTTCATCCCGCGCCGCCATGCGACCTGCTCCTTTGTTCTCGACCCCTCTGCCGGACGCTTGCCCCGCAATCCGCTCAATATAACATAAAAAGCTGCGCTTCTTCAGATAGCCGAAAAGGTCCGAGTCTCAAGCAATAAGCGAGCGCCAAAGACCGCGCGCAACCGATTCGCCGTAAAGAAAAATCCGTCCGGCGGCGCCCGCAGCAAGGGGCGAACGAAAAATCCATTCCATGCGATGGAGAGTCGCCTCGCGCTTCTGGTCGCCCGGCAAACCGCGCAAATAGGAGCCAAGCCGTGGCCGCCAGGCCGTCTGATATCCCGCCAGCTCGCCCGAGAAATCTCTCGCCTGGTGAGCGCCGGCGACCGCTTCCATCGCCACTCGAGCGCTTTCCATGGCCGGATAGATTCCCTCTCCCGTCGTGCCGGAAACAAATCCGCCGGCGTCGCCAACCAGCATGACTCGACCCCGCACCAGCAACCCGCCTTTGTTCACCGCCCCCGCCGGGTCCACCGCGTAGTGCACTTCCTCGGAGGCAAGGTCAGGGGGAATCAGGCCGGCTCGTTTGGAGGCTTCCAGGAAGCGGCGATACCAATCCTGGATCCGCTCGCCTCGCGGCACGCGCCCGCCAATCCCCACGCAGATGTGCGCGGGCTTGGGAAAAACCCAGCCGTAGCCCGTCAAACCATCGAACTGCAACCCGACCAGAATGGGCCAGCCCCGATACAATCGGGGCCAGCGCGAGCCCGAATCGGGCGAGCCGTAGAACTCCCGGATCTTTTCGGGCGCATACGGCACGTCTTCGTTGGCGCAAAGCACCGCTTCTTTTTCACCCCAGCCCTGGCGCATGCCGGCGAGCGCCGCCACCTTGCTGTTCGCCCCGTCAGCCCCGATCAGGACTCGCCCGCGAAATTCCTCGCCACCCTCGAGCCGGATGCTTACGCAGTTATCATCTTGTTTGAGCTCGGCGATGCCGCTTCCCTCGCGAAATTCTGCGCCAGCAGCCACGGCGATCTCTTTCAATCCGAAATCGAACTTCTGTCGCAGGGTGAGATAGCCTGACGGCCTGGCTTCCGCGTATTCCGCCTTGCGCTTCAACGCCGCATCCCAAAAGCGAATGCCAAAGAAAGGGCAATCAACCAGCCGCTCCTGGCTGGCTTTGAGATAGGGAAAACGCTCGAAAGCCAGCCGGTTGACCCAGCTCGCGCACGTCTTGTGCCGTGGAAAACGCGCCTTGTCCACCAGAAGGGTGTGCCAGCCGCGGTCGGCCGCGAGCTTCGCCGCCGTCGAACCCGCCGGCCCGGCACCAATCACAATGATGTCGTAGAAAGGCAACAAGGTGTCACCCAAAAGAAAATAAGCCTAGCACACGCCCGGCGACCCGGCAACGCGCCGCCAAGCGTTCGCCCGGGCAGCTTGCCCGCCAGGTGCATTGTGGAGACGGAGATGATGGGCAGTGGGTGGCCGTTCGGCGGGCCGATCAAAGGCGTCTCCGGGATCGCACGGTGGGGCGATGCCCTTGCCTCGGACACTTCCGGCCGTTACAATCAAATCGGTTCCCAAGAAAGTTGCCATCCGGGGAGGGGATATGCTGCCTCAATTCATGAAATTGGTGGACGAAGCCAAGAAGGAGATCAAAGAGATCACCGTGGATGATCTTAAGAAGCTGCTTACCGGGCAGGATAATTTCACGCTCATTGATGTGCGCGAGCCGAACGAGGTGGCGCAGGGCCACATCGGCAACGCGGTGCCTGTCCCGCGGGGCGTGCTCGAGTTACAGATTGATTCGGTGACACAGGGTTACGAGGAAGCGATCGTCCTTTACTGCGGTGGCGGCAACCGTTCGGCTCTCGCCGCCGCCAGCCTCAAGAAGATGGGCTTCACCAACGTCATGTCTCTCATCGGCGGCTGGCGGGCCTGGTGCGAGCGAGGGTAAATTCCAATCCGGAGTAACTATGCGCAAAACCATGATGCTCCTTCTGCTGCTGGTTCTTGTCCTGGCGGCTGTCTTCGCCTGGCAACGCATGCGCGCCCAGGCACCCGCGGCGAAAGTGGCAATCGCAAACACAATCGAGAACGTCCGTCTGACGGATCTCTCCAGCAACCCGCTGTCCCTGTACGATTTCAAGGGCCATGCGGCGGTTGCGATCATCTTTGTTTCCACCCGCTGCCCCGTCTCCAACGCCTACAACGAGCGCATGGCCGCCCTGGCGCGGGAATATGGCGCGCGCGGCGTGCAATTCATCGGCATCAACGCCAATCGCAACGAACCACCCCAGGAAGCGAGCCAGCATGCCCGCGAAAAGGGTTTGAACTTCCTGATCGTCAAAGACCCCGGCAACCGGGTGGCCGACTATCTGGGCGCCTCCGTCACCCCGGAAGTCTATTTGCTCGATGCCCATTGGGTGCTGCGCTACCACGGCCGGATTGACGACAGCCAGGAGCCTTCCGGCATCCGTTCGCAAGACGCTCGCGCTGCCCTTGAGGCTGTGCTTGCCGGCCAGCCAGTTTCGAGCCCCCGAACCAAGGCGTTCGGTTGCACCATTAAACGCGTGTAGCGCCGGAGAATGCTGGGGCGATGGGAGACGCCGAGTCGGCCCCGATTTTCGAATTTCGAAACTGCGCTGCCTCGGCACAATTTTGTGCCCGCCGCGATTTTCGAGTATTCTTCGGGGGCTGGCGTCTCCGCTTCATTACGACTACAATTTCACCTCTTTGAGAGCGCGCTGTCGCGTTCGATCAAGCCCGCCGCGGCGGGCGATTGGTCTCGTCCCTTGAATGCTTCTCGGTCGAAGATGACATCTGGCAAGCGACCTTCCCACCCAATGCTCTGGACGGTGTTCGTGCTTGCCCCGATCTTATCGGGGCAGGCGCCGACTCCATCAGGGCGGGCCCGCTTCCGGTTGCCGGAAGCAACCGCAGTGGCGGAGACACGCGCAGAGCAGAAGGAAGCAACGGCCAAAGGAGCGGCTCTTGCTCCACTGCCCGCCGCGGCGGGCTTGCTCGACCGCCGGGGCTTCGCGAGGCTGCTTGCCCGCCATCGTGGTCAGGTGGTGCTGGTCAACTTTTGGGCCACCTGGTGTGAGCCCTGCCGGCAGGAATTTGGCTGGCTCAACAACCTCCTGGAACGCTACCGCCATCGCGGGCTGGTGGTTGTCGCCGTTTCGATTGACCTTCCCTCCGCTTTCCCGCAGGTGCGAAAATTTCTTGGCCAGCAGAAACCCTCTTTCCCCACCTATCTCAAGAAGCCAGGCGGTGACGAGGAGTTCATCAACGCGGTGGATGCGGGCTGGTCAGGAGCATTGCCGGCAAGTTTTGTGTATGACATCACCGGCAAGCGAGTACGTTCGCTGGTCGGGGAACAAACGCCGGACTCTTTCGACGCCGCCGTCCGAGATTTCTTGCCCCATCCTCGCGGGGCAGACCGCCCGCCGCGATAGAATCGGGGCCCGCGCCCGACACCAGGAGGCTGGCCGTGAACACACGAGGAGTGAAATTGACCTGGCTGGGGCATGCCACGTTTCTTGCTCAAACGCCGGAAGGCGCCAAGGTTCTCATCGATCCCTGGGTGGCGGGCAATCCGGCCTGCCCGGAAAGCTTGAAGCAATTCGACCGTGTGGACGTCATGCTGATCACCCACGGCCACTTTGATCACATCGCCGACGCCGTGGCCATCGCCAGGAAACACAAACCCACCGTCGTCGGCATCTACGAAACCTGCAACTGGCTCGAGTCGAAGGGAGTGACCAATTGCTCGGCCATGAACAAGGGCGGCACGCAGAAGGCCGGCCCGGTTGAGGTCACCATGGTCCATGCCGAGCATAGCTGCGGCATCCTCGATGACGGCAAGATCATTTACGGCGGCGAAGCCTGCGGCTACATAATCCGCTTCCCGAACGGCCTGGTCGCCTACCACGCCGGCGACACGAACGTTTTCGGCGACATGAAGATCATCGCTGAGCTTTACCGGCCGGAACTGGCGATGCTGCCCATCGGCGACCTTTTTACGATGAGCCCGCGCGAGGCGGCTTATGCCATTCGCCTGCTCGGAGTGAAGGCGGTCATCCCCATGCACTTCGGCACTTTTCCGCCGCTCACCGGCAGGCCCGACGAACTCCGCGAGCTGACGCGGGACATCCCCGGGCTTGAGATCATCGCCATGAAGCCCGGCGGCACGCTCGCCTAACACTTTTGAAAGATTTGGGATACGCTAAGTAAGATGAACCGCCGTTGTCACAAGCTGTTTGTCTATGGGACGCTGCGTCGCGGATTTCCTCTCCATCTTCGCCTGGGCAAGAGGTCCGTGCGCTATCTAGGAAAGGGAAGAGTTCGCGGACGCCTGTACGATCTGGGAGAATTTCCTGGTGCTCTGCCGTCTTCTTCTCCACACGACGAGATCGAAGGAGAAGCGTACGAGCTTCTTGATGGCGAGAAGCAACTCAGAGAGCTTGACAAGGTGGAGGAATTCTATCCAGATCGACCAGACGACTCCCTCTTCGTTCGCCGCATAACCGATGTCCGCCTGCACGGCGGTCAGCACGTTAAAACCTGGGTGTATTTTCTCCCAAATAGACCTGTGAAGGCCCGCACCATAGCTGGTGGCGAGTATGCGGAAGTCCGCCGGTCACGGAACTAGCTGCTTTCCATGAGTGGAATTACCGACGCCCGCGTCGAAAAATATTTTTATGGGCTTCTCCCGAGGCGCGATCGCGTGCTGGCTGAGATGGAAGACTATGCCCGGCGCCACGATGTCCCCATCGTCGGGCCGGCGGTTGGCCGTCTTCTTTATCTCCTGGTGCAATTGATCCGGGCGCGGCGGATTTTTGAGATGGGTTCAGCGATCGGCTACTCGACCATCTGGCTGGCGCGGGCAGCGGGCAGGGGCGCTACCGTCTATTACACCGACGGCGACCCGGCCAATGCCAGGCGCGCCCGCGAATATTTTCGCCGGGCCGGTGTAGCCGGCCGCATCAAAATCCTGGTCGGGAATTCGCTCGACCTGATCCAGGATGTGGGCGGCACGTTTGACCTGATTTTCAACGACGTGGATAAGCATTACTACCCGCAAGTTTTCCGCCTGGCGGTCCCTCGCCTGCGCCGCGGCGGGCTTTTCATCACGGACAATGTCTTGTGGTCCGGGCGCGTGACCCGAAAAACCTCGGATCCGGATACTCGCGGCATTCAACGCTTCAACCGCCTCCTCTACTCCTCCCGCCAATTGGTATCAACGATCCTGCCTCTGCGCGACGGCGTCGCCGTTTGCCGCAAGGTGTAACGCGCCGCTCGCGACCATAGAAGCGGTGGATTTCAAGAGCAACGAACGGCACGCTTCCCGCGGGGAGGGGGAGGTTCACATCCAGAAGATGGTTTAAAGCCGGCTTTACCTCCTGAACAAGCGCGCGAGCAAAAAGACCGCCAGGAGCACCAACACCGCCGGAAAGAGCAGTTTCACCGCCAGCACAAGGAGGACTGCGCCGATAGCGGCGAGCGTGGCCAACGCCGCCACGCCCAGCGCAAACGCCACCACGCAACCGACAAACAGGGCAACGCCCAGCCCGCACAGCGCTGCCGGAATCATCACCAGCCACTTCATAAGACACCTCGACTGCCCTATCTGTTACTCAAATACGAATACGGCGGGGCCAAGGTTCCCTCTGTTCTCGATGAGAAACCCGAAATCCGAAACTCGAAATAAAAGATTCAGTCGTGATCAACATCTCCGAATTTCGTTTTTCGATTTTCGAGTTTCGTGTCCTATTGGAAAGCACTAGCGCCGCAAAATATTCTTCAGGACGAAGAACAGATTGGCCGGCCGCTCGGCCAGGCGGCGCATGAAGTAGGGAAACCACTCCGTGCCGTAGGGAATGTAGATCCTCATCCGATAGCCGTCTCGCACCAACTGCTGTTGCAGGTCGCGGCGAATCCCGTAGAGCATCTGAAACTCAAAACGGTCCCTGCCGATCTTCTGCTGTGCGGCGTAGTTTGTGGTCGCGTCAATCATGCGCGGGTCGTGAGTGGCGATGGCGTGATAGAAGCCGCTATCGAGCAACATCTTCATCAGCTTGACAAAGTTTTCGTTCACCTGACGCTTTTGGGGAAACGCGATCTCTCTCGGCTCCTTGTAGGCACCTTTGCACAAGCGGATGCGCGCGCCCGCCCTGAGGAGGTCTCGGACATCGCTTTCACTTCGATAAAGATAGGATTGGATCACAATCCCGACCGCCGGGCTGTGATCGCGCACCTCCCGGAAGAGCTGAAGCGTCCGCTCGGTATGCGCCGAACCTTCCATGTCAATGCGCAAAAAACTCCCGTGGCGCTCGGCGCGGCGGGCGATTTCAGCCACACTGGACCGGCAGAGGTTGCTGTCCAGGTCGAGGCCGAGCTGCGTCAGTTTGATGGAGACGTTGCTGTTCACGCCTGCCTCTCGAATGCGGTCGAAGATGCCGAGATAGGCGCCGGCAGCGTCGCGCGCTTCGGCTTCCGTATGAACATTTTCGCCCAGGCGATCGAGCGTGGCCGTCATGCCGACGCGATTGAGCGCCGCAGCCGCCGATAAGGCATCGGCCAGTTTTTCGCCGGCCACAAACCGGCGGGAAAGTTGCCGGGCCGTCTTGCTTGAAAGGACGAATTTTTTGGCGCCGGGATGCTCGGCCAGATAGAGCAGAAGATTGCGGAACATTCTTAAGAGCGCTCCTCTCGGGCGCTGGCGGTTCACCGGGCGGGGCCGTGGGGTTTCATGCCGCCGAGGGAAAGATCAAAATTCCGGGCGTGCAGTTCTTTTATTTTCTCCAACCACTCCCGCTTGAGCAAGTTGCCATCGGAGGCGGAGCAGTTCTCCTCCACCTGTGCGACGCGCCGCGCTCCCGGGATGGTGGTGGCCACGGCTGCGTCGCTGACCGCAAACTTGAGCGCGATCTGAGCCAAGCTGTAGCCCGCGCCCTTCAGAAATTCCAGTTTGGCCAGCTTGGCCAGCTCTTGCTCCAGCACCTCAGGAGAAAACCGCTGGGAACGATGATCATCGGGCGGGAAGCGCGTCCCGGCAGTCATCTTGCCCGCAAGCAAACCGAAATAGAGCGGCACACGAGCGATGATGGCAATGTTCTTGCCCAGCGCTTGCTCGAAAACCTGAGCCGCTTCCTGCCGGAGGAGATTGTAAAGGAGTTGCAAGCTATGGCCCTTGCCCCGATCCAGGAAGGCTTGCCCCTCTTCTACCGAAGTGACCGAAGCCCCGTACCAGCGAATCTTTCCGGCCTTCTGCAGCTCTTCCATGCTTTCCGGCCAATCGCCGCTCCTCAGCACCTCGAGCGAAGGGTTGTGGAGTTGATAGAGGTCAAGGCACTCTTTCTGGAGGCGCTTGAGGCTCGAGTCGCAGGCCGCCAGGACGTAGCCGCGGGTGAAATCTTTGGTCGTCTGCCCGCCCGGGTAGCGGCGGTTGCCGACCTTGCTGGCGACGTAAATTTTCTGCCAATCCCCCGCGAAAGCCCGGCCGAGCAACTCTTCGCTGTGGCCAAAGCCATAGACGTCAGCCGTGTCAAAAAAATTGACGCCCAGCTCCCGGGCGCGATGCAGCGCACGCAACGACTCCCCGTCATCGGCGGGTCCCCAGCCGATGGGCTTGCCGTCCACCTCCGCCGGCCCGCCCATGGCCCAGGTTCCGAGCCCGATTTCAGAGACTTTGACTCCGGCTTTCCCGAAAACGCGATAGTGCATGGACTAGTGGGCGGCTTCCAGAAAGCGCTCGGCGTCCATGGCGGCCATGCAGCCGCTCCCCGCCGCCGTCACCGCCTGGCGATAGATGTGGTCCTGCACGTCGCCGGCAGCAAAGACTCCCGGCACGTTTGTCTTCGATCCATTATGCGTGATGAGGTATCCGGCCTGGTCCATTTCGAGCTGCCCGCGGAAGACTTTGGTATTGGGTTCATGGCCGATGGCAATAAAGACGCCATCGCACGCCTTTACGGTCGTCTGGCCCGTCTTCAAGTTTTTCAGCCGGACTCCCTCCACCGCGCCTTTCGCAACATCCAGGATATCTTCCACGGCGCTGTTCCAGGCGAAGGAAATTTTTTCATTCTTGTATGCGCGATCTTGCATGATCTTGCTGGCGCGCAAGGCCTCCCGGCGATGCACGATGGTGACGCGGGAGGCGAATTTGGTCAGAAACGTTCCCTCTTCCATCGCCGAATCGCCGCCACCCACCACCACCACCTCCTTGCCGCGGAAAAAATATCCGTCGCAGGTAGCGCAGGTGGAAACGCCGTGGCCAAGGAGTTGGCGCTCCGATTCGAGGCCCAGCAGCCGGGCCGAAGCGCCAGCGGCGACAATGAGCGCCTTTGCCTCATAGCTCTCCTTGCCGGCCTCGATGAGAAACGGCCTTTTCGAAAGATCGACTTTGGCCACCGCCCCGCTGCGAAACTCCGCGCCGAAGCGTTGCGCCTGCTTGCGCATGTTTTCGATCAGGTCGGGGCCAAGAATACCGTCGCTAAACCCCGGATAATTCTCGACCATGGTGGTGAGACTGAGCTGGCCGCCCGGCTCGTAGCCGTCAATGACGAGCGGCTTCAAGTTAGCGCGCGCGGCATAGATCGCTGCCGTCAAGCCCGCGCAGCCCGACCCTATGACGATTACGTTTTGAACCATTTTCCTCTCCGCCGTGGCGGACACGGCTATGGTGCCGGGGATTTTCACCGCTCCAATACATCGCCTTCGACTCGCGGTTCATTCTACAACATGGTCGCCAACAAAGGCCACGCGGCGCTTTTTTGAGTTGCGCCGCGCGCAATCTCTCGCCGATAATGCTTCTTGCAATTTTGGCGGACAACTTTCTCGCTGCCAAAACATAAGGATGTGCCGGAGAGGCAGCCGGCCCACGATCTACGGATGCGGGCGGCACAATAGAATGGATGCGGAAGCCAAGAAGAAGTCGCTGCGGATGATCTCCTACGGGCTCTATGTCTGCACCTCGCGCGCGGGCAGCAAGATCGCCACCGGCACCGTCAACTGGCTCTCCCAGTCCTCGTTCCACCCGCCCCTGGTGATGGCAGCCATCCAGGTGGACAGCACCCTGCACGAGACGATTGAGGCGAGCAAGGTTTTCGCTGTCCATGTGATCGGCAAGTCGCAAAAGAAAATGGCGACGGCGTTTTTCAAGACGGTCCGGGTTGACGGCAACACGCTCAACGGATACGTTTTCGAAGACGGCGAGACAGGAGCGCCGTTGCTCGTGGACGCTCCCGCGTTCTTCGAGTGTCGCGTCCTCGATCGCATGGAGCGCGGCGACCACACCGTCTATGTCGCCGAGGTGGTCAATGCCGGCCTCCGCCGCGAGGAAGCGCCGCTCACTCTTCGAGAAGCCGGGTTCAACTACGGAGGATGAAGATGGGGCAACCAGAATCTTCCCCGGGCGATCGGCGGAATTTTGTCAAATGGACGATTGCGACGAGCGGCGGTTTTCTGGCCACTCGCTGGGTGCCCTGGCTTCGCGCCGCAACACAGAAGTCCAGGGTGGCGATTGTCGCCGCGGCGGATCGTTCCGAAGGCATCCGCCGGGCAGCCGCGCTCATCGGCTGGCCGGCCGGCAATCCGAGTCGCGTCCTCATCAAGCCCAACTGCAACAGCGCCCACGAGTTTCCCGGTTCCACGCACATCACAGCGCTCGAAACCGTCGTTGCCGAATTGCGCGGCCGCGGAACGCGGGAAATCGTGGTGGCCGACCGGAGCGGCATGGGCAATACCCCGCGCGTCATGGAACGAAAAGGCTTTGAGGAACTCGCCAAAAAGTTGGGCTTTCGCGTGGTGCCGCTTGAGTCGCTCCGCGCGGACGAATGGTCGCACGCGCAACTCGAAGGGGGTCACTGGTCGCGCGGAGTGGAAATTCCCAGGATGTTTCTTGGAAGCGACCCCATCGTGCAGCTTTGCTGCTTGAAGACGCATCGCTTTGGCGGGCACATCACGATGAGCCTGAAGAATTCCGTCGGTATGGTCGCGAAATACTCGGTGCGCGACGGCTACAACTACATGGAAGAGCTGCACACCTCCCCCAACCAGCGCCGCATGATCGCGGAAATCAACACGCTCTATCGGCCGGCGCTCGTCGTCATGGACGGTATCGAGGCCTTCATTGACGGCGGCCCGGAGGCCGGGACGACGGTCAAGCCGGGATTGATGCTGGCCAGCCGGGATCGCGTGGCGCTCGATGCCGTGGGTGTGGCCATCCTGAAGAAGTTCTCGAGCCCCCGATTGACGGGAAAGATTTTTGACGTCGAGCAACTCCGACGCGCCGCTGAGCTTAACCTCGGCGCGCGCTCGACGGCCGAGATCGAGCTGGTCACTGCCGATGAGGCAAGCAAGGCTGCCGCCGATTCTCTTCGCCCGATTCTTGCCCAGGGCTAGGAAGGGATCAGGCGGTAGCTCCCTCTGAGGCACGCCTTCCCTCAAAATGAGAATCCTGATCACCGGTGCGGCGGGAAACCTCGGCTCGCACCTAGCTCGGTCGTTGCTGGATAGCCCGCACGAGCTGCGGCTTCTCATCCACCGCAAGCCACTGCCATTCAATTTGGCGGCCTTGCCGAATGTCTCCGTCGTCCAGGCCGACCTCGGTAACCAGCGGACACTTTCCGGGCTGTGCGGCGGGATTGATTGCATCGTTCATTTCGCCGGGCTTCTCTTCGCGCCTAGACCGGAAAAGTTCCTGCCGAAAACAAACGTCGAGTATGTGCGGAATATAGTGGCTGCTTCTCTGTCCGCCGGTATCCGGAAATTCATCCTCATCAGCTTTCCTCATGTGGAGGGGGAATCCTCGCCCGGGAAGCCTGCGCTGGGACACCTTGAGGGGAACCCGACCTCCGTACATGCTCGGACACGCCTCGCCGCAGAAAAGCATCTCTTTGCTGCGTGCGCAGGAAAAGATATGGTGCCGATCTCCCTGCGGGTGGGAATGATCTATGCTCGCGGGATCAAAATGATGGATGCAGCGCGCTGGCTGCTTCAGCACCGCTTGCTTGCGGTCTGGAAGGGACCCACCTGGACTCACCTGCTGGCCCTGCCGGATTTCCTCCGCTGCGTTCGATCCGCAGTGGAAGGAACGAATATCTCTGGCATTTATAACCTTGGCGACGACCAGCCCCTTACCTTACAAGAATTTCTGGACACCGTGGCCACGCATTGGGGCTTTCCGAAGCCGTGGCGAGCGCCCAGATGGTCTTTCTACGCGGCCGCCTGGTTCTGCGAGGCTTTTGCAACGATCTTCAGAACTGCGTCCCCACTGACCCGAGACTTCATCCGGATCGGTATGGCGTCCTCGGTCATGGACACGTCTCGCATGAAGAAGGAATTGCTCCCGCAGCTTGCCTTGCCCACCCTGCGCGATGGTCTGTCGCTGCTCTAGGCGGAGACCTGCCCCGGCCGAGAACGGAATGCGCGACTGTAGCCCCCGCCTCCGGGCGGGCATTCCCCCACGACATGAACAATGCCGGCCAGAGGCCGGCGCTACGTATATCAGTTGCCAAGCTGGCAACAATTGCCGGGCGGGATGGG
>DATBWB010000200.1 GCA_036514995.1 Candidatus Acidiferrales bacterium | reverse complement strand
GTCAATGTATTTGCCGTTCTGGCGCTTCGCCAGCCGGTCGCGCACCTCCAGGTGCACCTTAGCCTTGTACGGCCCGAACAACTCCAGTTCGCTCTCCTTCAGCCCGACCTCGGCGGCGATTTGCAGGATGGGCTTGAGTTTGCCTGCCTGCGCGATTTCGATGTCGGACGGGACGGGCTGGAGCAGTTTGAGCCGGGTGGGCTTGAAAATGACGGCCGGGGCTGACGGCCTGCGGCCGTTGGCCCGCCTGGTCGTCTTCGCCTTCGTTGTTTTTCTGGCTATCTTGGGCATAGTTGTCTCCTTACACAAAAGGGATGAGTGTCCAAACCACGATTATGGAACAAAACCTGTCTGTGGCAAAGTGCACAAGGTCATCATTTCACGCTGATATCAGTCCCAGGCAGGCTGGAAACCTGCATTAATCTGGTTTCTGAGAGAAACCGGGTTTCTCCGGCGGGCCTTCAAGCACACGCTCAACGCTCGAAAGCTGCTCGACCTGCGCCCGGTATTCTTCGACGTACCACGCATCCAGCAGCGGCAGGTATTCGATCTGGAGCGCGCGCAGGAGTGCCACAGGTTGCGGGTCACAAAGCGGTGACCGCAGTGGGGGACAAACCCAGAGGGGTTTCTTTTTCGTTGCTGGCGTGGGCATCACCTCTGGCACCCCAATACGTAGGCTTCATGCAGCAGGGCCACGAGCGGCTCGTCCAGGTCTTCGGGCCGGGTCAGGCGGAAAATGTGGCCATAGTCACGGAAGACCTGCATCTCGACGCGGCGAATTACCGGATGCGCCGCGCGCCGCCGGAGCCACAGATAGCCCTCCAGCCAGCGCTTGCGCGGCAGGGCGGCGGCGAACTGCCTCTCCGCCTGGAACACGATGCGCGTCTTCAGCGCGTAGGCGGTGACGGGCCCAAACTGCTCGATGCGCTTCAGCAAGTGATCGAAAAGTTCTCGGATGGCAGGGTCTTTGCCCGTGAAGTGGTTGTCAATTTCATAGTGGCCGCACGAGTGCCACTTGTTGCGCGAGACGAATTGACGCCCGCAGTTCGGGCAGGTCCAGAGGGGCTTCTTTTTTGCGGACGGCATGCGGGCTTCCTGATCACGAATGTGGGCCTCAAGCGCCCGCGCCCCATAGGGGTGCTTCGCGAAGGACGCGGGCTGTGAGCAGTCTTAAGACACGCTCTAAAAGCCGTTCGCACGAGCGACGGCGCCAAGCCATCGCGCGCTCGGTTTGACGGTTCGCTTCTGTGTTTCTCTATCCACGGCAATCAAGCCAAAGGTAGGCCGGTAGCCCAGCATCCACTCAAAGTTATCAAAGGCAGACCAATAGGTGTAACCGCGCACGTCCAGGCCGGCACTGAGGCAATTGGCCACCCCTTGCAGGGCGCGTTTGACGTACTCGACGCGGCGCGCGTCGTCGTCGGTGGCAATCCCGTTTTCGGTCACGATCACCGGGAGACCGGTCTTGGCGGCGGCGTAACGAATGGTCGCTTCCAGTGCTTCCGGCCAGAATTCGTAGCCCATTTGGGTCAATTCCACGCCTGCCTCCGGCGGCAGGGGACCCGTGGGGCCAAAGCGCGTGCGCGAGTAAGTTTGCACGCCAACAAAATCGTCGCCTCGGAGCGCTTCCAGATAGACATCGCATATTTCTTCAGCAGCCGCAAAACTCACCTACAAGCCTCGCACGGAGTACAATCAGCACTTATCTTGTGTCCTGAGTTCCGTGCGGAGGCAGCATTGTGAGACGAGCGAAAAACCAGCGAGGGGTTCCAACCCGCTACTACCGACCAGAACAGACCATGTGCCCTTTCTGTAAGCAAACTTTGAAACGTCGTTACGCTGTCGGGCGGAAATATGTGGTCTTTCTCACTGGTCGCTCGTTGGTGATCCATTTCGGCTACCATTGTCCAGATCCTCGCTGTGCTGGGCATGATCAGACCTACACGTCGGAAGCGGCTCGCCGCTTGACGCTGCGCGGAAGTAGTTTTGCGCTGGAGGTCATCGTCCGGATTGGCTACTGGCGGTTCTGGAAACGCTGGACGGTGACGCAAATTCATGAAGTCCTCACTCAAGAACGCCAGGTGCCGATCTCTGAGCGTGAAGTGCTGTACTTGATCGGTGTCTTTCTGGTGTTACTGCGTTGCACTTACCACCTGCGGTTGGAAGAACAGGCCGCCTACTTTCGGCGACATGGGCTCTTTCTGTCCCTGGATGCGCTCAAGCCTGAGAAAGGCAACACGGCCTTGTATGTCGCGCGGGAATTGAAGTTCGGCTTGGTCCTCAACGTGACCCCGTTACTTTCGGCGGATCACTCGACCTTGAAACGCCGCGTGCTTGAGCCGGTCAAGGCCTTGGGCTATCGCCTGCGCGGGGTGGTGAGTGATGATGAAAAAGCGATCCGGTTGGCCGTCGCCCAGGTCTTTCCCGGTGTACGCCATCAAACCTGCCAGAGCCATTGCCTACGCGATGCCGCCCTCCCAATTGTCGAAGCCGATCAAGCCTTCAAAAAGGCCCTAAAACAAGCCATTCGCACGCCCTTCTACGCGGCCTGCCGCGCCATCAGCCAATTGTCCCCCGAGGATCCCTGTCAGGCTGTGTTGAGCACCTACGCGGAATTGATCCGGTCCACGCTCACGGAAGGCAGCAAGCCGCCCTTTGCCCTCGGCGGTCTGCGGGTCTTTGAAGACTTGGGCCGCTTGGAAGCCTCGCTCCTCCGCAGCCAGAAAAAGGGGGCCACCCGCTCTTGGAGCAACTCTTGGCGGTGGTCCAACGCCGCGCCCCCTTCACAGCCCAGTATCGGCGCCTCAAACGCCAACGCAATTGGTTGGTGGAAGTGGAGCGGCGACTGGACCCGCCGGAAGACAGTCACCCGCGCCCAACCCGGCGCAGCGTCAAGCGCGAGGTCAAGGCCTTCCTGGCTGAACTGGAAGAGTACGCCCAGCACCACCCCGATGAGGCCCAAGTGGTCGCGCAGATCTGCGCCACCTTCCGCCAACGCTGGCCGCGGCTCTTTGCGTGCTACGGATGGCCCGAACGGTATCGCACCAACAACGACCTGGAAACCTTCTTTGGTCGCCTGCGCACCCGCCAGCGCCAAATTCATGGCCGCAAGTCGGTGCATGAGTTCACGCGCAGCGTCCGCTATGGGGAGTGGGCCGTTTTTATTGATCCCACCGAAACCTTTGACCAAGTCTTACAACGCTTTCAGCAATTTGACCAAGCCAAGTTTGATCAAGAGTATGATCGGTTTCTGAAAGCCCAGCGACGACTTCAAGTGCTGTATCGTTTTCGTCATCACCCTCGGCGTTGTCTCAAGCAACTGGAAGAACAATGGGCTGAGGCTAATCGTCGGAAATCTTAAGAAATTCCGTGTAGGTGAGTTTTGCGGCTGCTGATATTAACTCCTTCCCGAGCAAGAGAAAAACAAACATCTCTTCCAATCCCTCTCTCTCCGCCAGTCACAAGCGCATTCTTGCCCTCTAATTCAAGGTCCATATTCCTATGCCTCGTGGAAATATCGCCTTCTAGCAGTTTGTCGCAGAGGAAAACCGCTCCGTACATAAAGCCGATTCAGTGACGGTTTTCCACTCTGTAAATGAGACTGTAGTAACGATACCAGATGCTATAGTCTCAGAAAATAGGCATTTTCGCAATGCGAAATGGAAAAGTTATTTTTCGGCAACGGCTAAATGACTTCCAAGCCACTCAGGCCAGGCAGCTCGGGAAAGGGCGCGTGCGGCTCGGCCTGATACCAGATGGCGGTCGAGGCAATATCGTCTTGCAAGGGCAGATATCGTCCCTGGCCGCCCAGCTTTGATCGCCAGCCCAAGGCCTGGATGGTAACGCGCACATCCTGCTGAAAGTGGATGGGGTCCAACACGTGCCAACGGTACAGGCCGAAGCGCGGTTGGCTCTGGCCTGAGCCACCGGGCTTGATCACCTGCGGGAGTCCCAGGAACGCGGTGGAGTAGACGCCATATTCGCCTTTGGCCACCTCGAAGCCCCAGGCCCCACCGAAGTAGTCTTCCGTACCCGTGCCACAGATCGTCGGCCACTCCTGGTCACCGTCCAGGTAGAACTTCATCTCGCCTTCGCCCCACCAACCCGTGTTGTGCGCGCCCCAGGCAATGTACGTGCCCACGTAGTGGCCCTGGCCGCGAACGCCGTCGAGCAATGTGTGCACCGCCTGGTAGGGCAGCGGGTTGTTGCGCCGCCATTGCGCGTGAAAGTAACCCTCGTCGTGAGAAAGAATTCATCGTTCGCTCAAACCTTTCCTCTCGGTTGAATTGATCGATTTGTCCACATCGGGTATGCTCTGCACAATTGCGTACAATTTCATGAGGCAAGGCATCCTGAGCCAGCGGTATCGGCCGGGCCAGATCCTGGTCAAGGAGACAATTGCGGCCGAGCTTGGCACGTCGCGGACTCCGGTGCGGGAGGCTTTGCGGGAATTGAGCCGAGAGGGCCTGGTCGAAGCCACCCCCAACCCGGGCGCGGTGCTCCGGTAGATCTCGGCGCAGGATCTCTGCGATATCTTGACATCAAAATCCGCCTGGACGGGTTGTGCGCCGCCCGCGCGGCCGCCGCCAAGGCGAAGATCCACTGAGGCCCCACCAGCCGTCCGAGGAACTCGCCCTCCTGGTGGAAATGGCCTGTCAGATTGACTGATTCCGGATCGCCCAGCGTGACGAACCGCTCTCGGCCATTTCGGTCGCGCCGGGGCCACACAAAGCGAACAGCCCTCTGGCGCGATGGTTTAGCGACACGGGAAGGAAATGCGGCCATACCAACTGACCTCGCCCAACACATTCAGCGGACCCCTCTCTGCGACACGCATGAGCATCTAAAGAAGGAAGAAGAATACGTCGCCCGCGGGCCCGACATCCTGCAAAGCCTCTTTGCCAACTACGTTACCGCCGATCTGATCGTCGCCGGGGCGACCCAGCCGGCCGTGGACCGACTGGTCGACGGCTCAGATCCGGATCTCCGCGCCCGCTTTGTACGTGTCCAGAAAGCCTGGCAGGCCGTACGCCACACCGGCTATGGCGAAGCCGTCCGGCTCATCGCCCGCGAGCT
>DATBWB010000199.1 GCA_036514995.1 Candidatus Acidiferrales bacterium | reverse complement strand
TCGTCGGACCACGAGCCGATTCCGCCCTTCATGGCTTGCGCTAAACCAAAGAGTTTGCCCACCGTTGCGCCCGTGCCCGCTCCGACTGAACCTTCTTCGACCGGAGCATCGGTGGCGTTGCGGGCAGCCAGGTAACCCATTTCAGCACTGGGCCGTGCTCGCGGATCGCCGATGGCAAGGTCAAAGAGGATGGCTGCCGGCACGATGGGCACGCGAGCCACCCCCACATCGAAGCCGATGCCTTTTTCTTCAAGGAAGCGCATCACTCCCGAGGCCGCGTCGAGGCCGAAGGCGCTGCCGCCGGCAAGTAGAACGGCATGAATGCGCTCGACCAAATGGCCCGGCCGGAGGAGTTCGGTTTCTCGTTCGCCGACGGCTGAGCCGCGCACGTCCGAAGAAGCAATCACGCCCGCCCCGTCAGTGCCGGGGCACAGGATGACAGTGCAGCCGGTGATGCCCTTGAGGTCGGTCGAATGGCCGACGGTGATGCCTTCGATTGCGGTGAGCCCGCGAGTCATGGCTTGCAGATTGTACCTCAGGTACGGGCTCGCTTTGAGCGGTCAGGAGCGTTATGTTACGATGCGATTTGTATTGTTCGGCAGACATTAGTCCAGCAGGCAGGGATGCATGAACCAGCGCGAAGTGTACATCCTTTCGGCCACCCGGACGCCCACCGGCAAGTTTGGCGGTTCACTGGCCGGGCACACGGCTGCGGATATGGGTGTCATCGCCGTAAAGGCGGCGGTGGAGCGCGCCGGTGTGGACCCAGCCCGGATTGATGAGCTGATTTTCGGCAATGCTCGTCAGGCCGGCGGCGGGCCGAACGTGGCGCGGCAAATTGCCTGGCGGGCAGGGCTGGGCCCGGCCGAAGGCCCCGCCTTAGGCGGGGTGCCGGCGTACACGGTGAACCAGGCTTGCGCCTCGGGAATGCAAGCCATCGTGCTTGCCTGGCAAGACATTCTTCTGGGCAAGGCGGAGTTGGTCGTCGCCGGCGGCACCGAATCCATGAGCCGGCTCCCCTTCTACGTCGAGGCGCGCTGGGGCTTCCGCCTGGGACACCAGCCGCTGGTGGACGCCATGTATCGCGACGGCTTTCTCTGCCCGTTGTCGGAGATGATTATGGGGGAGACAGCCGAGTTGCTTGCCACGCAATACAAAATCCCGCGCGAAGAACAGGACGAGTTTGCCCTGGGCAGCCATCAGCGCGCCGAAGCCGCCATGAAAGGGTGCCGCTTCAAGGACGAAATCGTTGCCGTCGAGCTGACGGACAGGAAGGGCAACAAGCAACTTTTTGAGACGGAGGAGCACATGCGTCAGGGCGCGGATATCTCCGCCATGGCGAAACTGGCGCCGGTCTTCTCGAAAACGGGCACGATTACGGCCGGGAATTCGAGCGGCATCACCGACGCGGCCTCAGCGCTCGTCCTGGCGTCAGAGGATTTCGTGCGCCGTGAGAACCGCCAACCCTTGGCGCGTTTGCTCGATTCGACCGCCGCCGTGGTCGATCCCAAGATCATGGGCATCGGTCCGGTGCCGGCAGTGCGGAGGCTGTTTGAGAGAAATCGCTGGAAGATGGAAGAGTTTGATCTGGTGGAACTGAATGAGGCCTTTGCCGCGCAGGTGCTGGCTTGCGATCGCGAGTTGCATTTTGATCACGAAAAACTCAACGTGAACGGCGGGGCGATCGCCCTCGGCCATCCCATCGGCTGCACGGGCGCGCGCATTACCACGACGCTGGTGCACGAGTTGCGCCGGCGCAAGGGCCGGCTTGGCCTGGCGACGCTGTGCGTATCCGGGGGCATGGGAATGACGCTGGCCATGGAATCGGTATGGTAGCGGCCATCTTCCGGCCGGCATTCCGGGGGTCTCGAGACCGCCGCTCAAGGGGAGAGGCGCATGCCTGAATTTCCGATCCGCGAATTCATTGCCGTTCCGAAGCCCGAAGAATTCAAGTTTATCGAGTGGAAGACGGACGACGGCGTTGCCCGGCTGACGCTCCGTCGCCCGCCCTACAATGTGCTCAATACCGCCATGCTGCAGGAGATCGCCGTTTCCATCGAAAGCCTGGCGGACGCGGCTGAAGTGAAATGTCTGGTCATCCGTTCCGCCTGCGATCGGGTTTTCTGCGGCGGAATCGATCCGGATGAATATTCCGCGCCGCAGGTATTTCAGATGATTGACGCCTTCCACCATATCTTTGTGGCGTCGATCGAGGCGTCCAAAGCGACGATCGTGGCGGTGGATGGCGCGGCGCTCGGCGGCGGCTGCGAGCTGGCGGCGCTCGGCGACATCGTTCTGGCGACGCCCCGGGCGCGTTTTGCCTTGCCGGAGATCACCAAGCTCGGCATTTTTCCGCCCTTCGCCGCCACGCTTTTCCCCTCCATCCTGGGCGCTCGCCGGACGATGGAGATGGTGTTGACCGGCGACACGATGACCGCCGAGCAGGCGCAGGAGTACGGCCTGGTCAACCGCGTCGTGCCGGAAAAACATCTGGAAGGGGCGGTCGAGGAACTGGTGGCGAAATTGTCCCAGCAAAGCGGCCCGGTGCTCCAGCTCACCAAGCGGGCCATCCTGGAGGCCATGGGCAAGACTTTTCGCGATGCCCTGCGCAACACGGAAGATATTTTCTTGAACGAGCTTTCCAAGCTTGAAGACCCGCGGGAAGGCCTGCAGGCGGTGCTCGAAAAGCGCAAACCAAAGTGGAAGAACCGGTAAGCACGGACGAGCCAAGCCAGCGAGACCTTATCTCTGCCTGGCCTTTTCCTTTTGGCTCTCTTCTCTGGCGATTTCGTTCAGGTAGCGCCCGTCGGCTCCCGCTCTCCACAAGCGGCGGGTCCGACTACAGATGCTCGTGGTGAGCTGGCCGGACGACTCCTGATAGGCATACACGAGGTATTTTCCCCCGCGCTTGAAATTGAAGCCGCAATCCGCGTCGCGCGTCCCGGTGCGAACAACCATGACTTTTTCCTTAGGCCCCTCGTAAACGCGCAGGACTCGAAGTGTCACCACCCGCCGGTCGAAGGAACCGAGAGCATCCTGGATGAATCGAGTCTCGATGGATTCCACCTTGCCTTCGAAGACCGCGCTGGCTTGGCCAAATTCCAGCACCACCTGGTCGCGGACGCTCAAATTGAGTTCAACGCAGGTGCAGGCCTGGGATGGGCTGGCGTTGAGCGCGCCGAACAGAAGGACGGGAACTAGCGCGCGTATTCTCATACCAGACCCTTTCTCCAAGCAAGTATATCCCTGCTCGCCAGGTTTTCGGCGAGTCGCTGAATTGACACCGCGCCGCCGGCGGCCTACACTACTCGCGCACAGGTGGCTCAGGTGTCCCCGATGTGATCGGGGTTCAAGGGAAGGCCGTGCAAAGCGGCCACGGTCCCGCCACTGTGATCGGCCGGCATCCGGCACAGCCCGGGCCCCCGGAGATGGGGGCCGGGCGCCCACTGCCCTTGAGGGCGGGAAGGGCCTAACAAACCCGATGCCTGGATTCCCGAGGCGTCTCATCCCGCAGAGGGGGAGAGAAGCGAGGGAAGGCCATAAGTCAGGAAACCTGCCTGAGCCGGATCGTCCCCCGCGATTCTTCCGATCCTCCCGACAAGTCGGGATGGGGAGGATCGGGTGGCCGGGATTCACTCTCCGCGAGAGGGAGTGCGGCGGAAGCAAAAAGTTCTGAAGCCCCTCGCTCTTTGCGGGAGAGAGGGGCTTTTCCTTTGCGCGAAAATTTTCGCACGTCGCTCTGGTTGGCTTTGGCGCTTGTGCTTGCGCTCAAGGCTGGCCCGGAACTGCTCGCCGGGCCGGTGGCGCTGGCTGCCCGCCAGGTCACGGATGAGGCGGGGCGGAGCGTTCGCTTGCCGGAGCGCATCGAGCGGGTCATCTCCCTCGCGCCCAATCTCACTGAAATCATTTATGCGCTCGGCGCCGAGAATCGCCTGGTCGGCGTCACTGACTACTGCGATTTTCCTGAGGCGGCCCGAGCGAAGCCGCGTGTCGGCAGCGTGCTCAGCCCGAGCGCGGAGCAAATCGTGGCGCTCAAGCCGGACCTGGTTCTGGCTACCGTCGCGGGCAATCGCGCCGAAAGCGTGGCCACTCTTGAGAGACTGGGCGTCCCGGTTTACGCCACCAACCCGCGCTCGGTGGACGACGTTCTGGCTTCCATCCTCCATGTCGGCGACGTGCTCGGCGAAGAGCAAGCCGCGTTGCGACTGGCGAGCGATCTTCGCCATCGCCTGGATGCGCTTGGCCGGCGGCTTGCCGACGTGAGCCTCCCTCGCGTCCTTTTTGTCGTGTGGGAAGAGCCGCTGATCAGCGCCGGCCGGGAGAGTTTTTTGACCGACGCCATCGCCCGGGCCGGCGGCCAATCCATCACTGCAACTTTTTCCGCCGCTTGGCCGCGCCTTTCGCTGGAAGCGGCCCTCGAAGAGCAGCCGGATTTCCTCATCTTTGCCTATCATGGCAGTCCCGCGGAGAAGGCAGCCGAACGTTCTCTCCGGCAAGCGCAACTGAAGCATAAACCGGGCTGGCGCGAGTTCCGGGCAGTGCGACAAGGCAAGGTAATCGTGGTGAGCGACACGATCAACCGGCCGAGCCCGCGGCTGTTCGATGCCATGGAGGAACTGGCGCGCACGCTCCATCCGGAGGTTTTCTAATGGCTACGCCGACCGTGAACTTGCCTGGCCTGACGCGACGGCGATTGCTGGTCATCTGCGGCATCCTGGCGGGAACGCTGGCGGTCACGAGCCTCGTCTCGCTCTCGCTGGGCGCCGTTTCCATTCCGGTGTGGCAAGTATTGACGGCGATGATCAAGTGGGTGATCGGGGCGCAGGATTCCATCCCGAGCGAATACCGGCTGATCCTCTTCGAGATTCGGGGCCCGAGAATCGTGCTGGGCATGCTGGTGGGGGCGGCGCTGGCGGTTGCGGGAGCATCGTTCCAGGCGCTGTTGCGGAATCCGCTGGCCGACCCGTACGTGCTTGGGGTTTCGAGCGGGGCCGCCCTGGGAGCGATCGTGATACTCATCATCGGCCGGCCCGCCGAGCCTTTTCTTCCGCTGGCTGCTTTTTTGGGAGCCGGCGCGACCATCGCGGTGGTGTACTGGCTGGGGCAGAAAGCGGGCCAACTGGAAAGCAACACCCTTCTCCTGGCCGGGGTGATCACGGCGTCGTTTCTTTCCGCGGTCATCATGTTCCTGATGACCACGCTCAGCGGGCGTGAACTGCGCGGCGCGGCGTTCTGGCTGATGGGCGATTTGAGCACCCCTTCTCCCCTTTGGCTCCTCTGGCTTTTTGGCGTGCTCCTGGTTGGCGCGGTGGGATTTGTGTATGGGGTGGCCGCCGATCTCAACGTGCTTCTGGCCGGCGAACGCGAGGCCACCCACCTCGGCGTGGATGTCGCCCGAACAAAAACGCTGGTCTATCTCTGCGCGTCGTTGATGACCGGGCTGGCAGTTTCGGCAAGCGGCTCGATTGGCTACGTCGGATTGCTCGTGCCCCACCTGGTGAGGCTGCTTTTTAGCTCCGATTATCGCGTCCTGATTCCCTCGTCAGCCCTCCTGGGAGCGATGCTGATTGTCCTGGCGGATACGCTCGCGCGAACGGTTGTCGCTCCGACCGAGTTGCCCGTGGGGGCGGTGACCGCCATAGCCGGCGCGCCGCTATTCATCTATCTCTTGAGGAAGAGGAGCATGGGATGAACCCATTCGGCCGCATGGCCAATGCGTCCCGCGAGGCAGGACCGAAGGAGAAGGACGACGGCTCGGGAGGAAGCTCCGGGGTTCGTCTGCCTGATGCGGCCATGGCCGATTTGAGCGTCGCGCATGGCGGGATGGCCGTCCCGGGCGAGCTGCGTGTTGAGGTGATGCTGGCGAGCTTCGCCTTTCCTCAATTTACCCTTCAGCCGTTGAGCTTCACGCTGCGCAGCGGTGAGGTGCTGGCCATCCTTGGCCCGAACGCCTCCGGAAAGTCCACTTTGCTTGGTTTGTTGAGCGGGATCTTGCCGCCGCTCTCCGGTCAGGTCCGGCTCGACGGCCGTGAGATGAGCGGGCTCGACCTCCGCCGTCGCGCCCAAAGGGTTGCGGTGGTGCAACAGGAAAGTCCGCTGCTTTTTCCGGTGCTGGTAGCGGACTACGTGTTGCAAGGCCGACATCCCCATTTGCGCCCGCTGCAACTGGAAACGGAAGCGGACTATGACGCCGTCGCCAGGGCGCTTGAAGCAACGTCGGCCGCTCATCTCCGCCATCGCTGGATGCAGGGGCTTTCCGGCGGGGAAAAACAGCGGGTGATCCTGGCGCGAGCGCTGGCGCAGCAACCCGAGGTGCTGTTGCTCGACGAACCGACGCTCCACCTGGACATCGGCGCCCAGGTGGACTTGTTGCGGCTGGTGCGGTCGCTGGCCGCCAGGGAGAACTACGCGGTCGCGGTCGTCACTCACGAGCTGAATCTTGCGGCGGAATTTGCCGATCGCATCCTGCTGATGCACCGGGGTCGGATGGTTCGACTGGGGCCACCGGCTGAAGTCTTCGAGCGCGAACTGCTGGAAGAGGTCTTCGAGACCGAACTCGATGTGCTGGTTCATCCCGCGACCGGCCGTCCGCGCGTAGTTTTACGGTCGGAAGAAATCACGGACGAAGGAGGTGGTAAGACCCCACTGAGTTGATGCCTTGATTGTTTGCTTGGGCGATGGATGGATGGATTGGAAGGGAACTCTACAAATGAACCCACGGTTCAGATGTGCCGGGAATGAGGTGAGAAGCCTCAGCCGCCGCGCGACTGTGAGATGGCTAACGCTCACGCTCCGAAGCCACTGTCTTGTATGCCTGCCGACCAGCAGGCAGGGATGGGAAGGCACCGCACCGCTAGCGCCATCGAGCCAGGAGACCGATCTGAGCCATTTCGCGTTGCCCCTTCGCGGGGGAGGAGGAAAACGCCATGACGACTCGCCTGGTTTCACTTGGTCTTCTGGTTAGTCTGCTGGGGCTGCTGCCCGCTTCTCTGCATTCGCAAGTTTCCCCAAGAGCTCTAACCGGGGTTGTGCTTGACCCCAGCCGCAACACGGTACCGCGGGCCACCGTGCGCCTGCTCGACCCGGCTGGGGTGGAAGTGGTACAGACGCTCACTGACACGCAGGGCCGGTTCCGTTTTGACGGTTTGACGCAGGCTAGCTATACGCTCGGCGTCGAGATGGTCGGCTTCGAAGCGGTTCACCAAACTGCTCGCGCCGGCACAGAGATTGAGCTGGTGCTCCCGCTGGCGCCGGTTCGTGAGCGCGTGGTGGTGACAGCGACCCGTACCGAAGCCCCCACCAGCCAGGTGGGCAGCAGTGTCACGGTCATCGCGGCTGAACTGCTCGAAAACCGCCACAGCGCCACCCTGACCGAACTCCTGCGTACCGTACCGGGACTCACCCTGGTGCAATCCGGCCCGCTGGGCGCCATCACCTCGGTGCTTGCCCGCGGCGGTGAATCCGATCACAACAAGGTGTTTATTGACGGCGTACCGGTGAACGAGCCTGGCGGGTTTTTGAACTTCGCCAATTTCACACCGCTCAATTTGAACCGCGTGGAAGTGGTGCGCGGGCCCCAGAGCGCTCTGTTTGGCTCGGATGCGCTGGGCAGCACGATTCAACTCTTCACCGAACGTGGCACGGCGGAGACGGCGCGGCCACGAGTCAGCTTGGCGCTCGAAGGTGGCAAGCACGCCACCGTGCGCGGCACCAGTCGCCTGACAGGTCAACTGGACCGGTTCGATTACTCGCTCGCGGCTGGCCGCTTCCTCACCAACAATGCTGACGACAACAGCGCCTTTCGCAACACCACGCTCTCGGGCAACCTCGGCGCGGCGCTCGGTGAACGCACTTCGCTGCGGCTGATTCTGCACGGCGACTTCGGCACCGCCGGCACGCCCGGGCCGACTGCCTTCCAGCGCCCCGACAGCGATGCTTTCTTTCGGCGGCGCGATGGTTTGGTGAGCACGGCCTTCCAGGTACGCCTCCTCGAAAACTGGAATCAACGGGTGAACTACGGGTACAGCCGCTCCCGGCAGCGGTCGAGAAATCTGTTCCCCGACACGCCTCCGTTCTCCGACTTCCTCTTCGATTCCCTGAACGATACCCGCCGCCACCGCGGCGCCTACCAGAGCGACTTCACCTTCGCCTCAACACAAATCCTTACCTTCGCCTTTGAATACGAGCGCGAAAAGGGTCGTCTGGTGACCATCTTCCCGGAGTTCCCGGTTTTCTCGCCACCGCCCGTCGTCGTCCACCGCACCAACATCGGTGGCGTCGTGCAGCACCAGGCACTGCTGTTGGGCCGGCTTTACCTCACCGGCGGCCTGCGCATCGAGTCGAACGGCAGCTTCGGAACCGAGGCCACCCCGCGCCTATCGGCGGCCTATTTTCTGCGGCGCGCGGGCGAGGGGCTCGGTGCGACCAAGTTGAAGTTCAACTTCGGCACTGGCATCAAGGAGCCGTCGTTCATCGAATCGTTCAGCTTGTCCCCGTCCTTCCGGGGCAACCCGGATCTGAAGCCCGAGCGCGTGCGGAGCTTCGACTTCGGAGTTGAGCAGCGGTTTGCCCGCGACCGGGCGAAGCTCGAGATCAATTGGTTCGACAACCGCTTCCGTGACTTAGTCGCCTTCTTCCGCAGCTCCTTCATCAATATCGGCAGGGCAAAGGCGAAAGGGGCAGAGGTGGTGCTGGAGCTTGTGCCAGGCTGGGGACTGCGTGGCGTCGGCAGCTACACCTTTCTCAATTCGCAGGTGTTAGAGTCGCCCAGCCCCAGCAGCCCGGTCATTGGCGTGGGGCGACCCTTGCTGCGCCGGCCGCGCCACGCTGGCTCGCTCGTCGTGCTGTGGGATTGGCGACGATTGAACCTGACTTCTTCCCTGGTGTGGGTGGGTCGCCGTGTTGACAGCGACTTCTTTGCCGCGCCCGAACCACTCACCAGCAACAAGGGCTACACGAAGTGGGACCTGGCCGGCAGCTATCGCAGTTCCCACAAGCTGACCTACTTCGTCGTATTTGAAAACTTGCTCAACGACCACTATATGGAGGTGCTGGGCTTTCCGGCCCTGAAGCTTACCTTCCGCGCGGGCGCGCGGGTGCAGTTCTGACTTGTCTGCGCCTCGCCTCGTCGCTTTACGGGAGTGCTCAAGAACGTGGTGGGGGCGCATATGGCCCGTTCGGCGACATGAGCCTGCCGAGGGAAGGAAAGGTCCCGATGAAAGAAAAGATGCTCTTATCGTGGAGTGGTGGGAAAGATAGTTCGATGACTCTCTATGAGATTCAACAAACTCAGAATTATGAGATCGCTGCCCTGTTGACCACAGTCACTGATGGTTACGACAGAATCAGCATGCATGGTGTCCGCCAAACGCTGCTCGAACGTCAGGCCGAGTCTCTCGGCCTGACGCTGCACAAGATTTACCTTTCGATGAACGCCACGAACAAAGAGTATGAATCTAAAATGGAAACGGCGCTCGAGCTGTATCAGAAGAACGGCGTCGCATCTGTAGCCTTCGGAGATATCTTTCTGGAGGACCTGCGACAATATCGGGAACAGAATCTCTCCAAGATAGGTATGAAGGGCCTGTTTCCCATTTGGAAACGCAATACCAGCGACCTGGTGAGGACATTCGTAAATGTAGGCTTCAAGGCGATTGTTGTTTGCGTGGATTCCAAAGTTCTCGACCAATCATTTGCCGGAAAACTAATTGATGATGATTTTCTTCATCAACTTCCTCCCGGTATTGATCCGTGTGGTGAGAACGGAGAGTTTCATTCTTTTGTATTCGGGGGTCCGATATTCAAGGGCGAAGTGAGCTTTACATTAGGCGATGTCGTCCTAAGAGACTCGTTCTACTTTTGCGATTTAGTACCGGTTGAGTGAAAAGGCATACTCGACAGGAAAAGGGAGAGCAAAACAATTCAAGCGAAAGGAGACAGGTGTAATGCACTCCTCAGATTTGGACAGTCAGGGCCTCGATTTTTAGGTCACATTCAAAGCCCGTGAAGACCCCCGCTCACTCCTTGTACGGCCACGCGCCCACCACCGCCGCCACAATCGCAGTTGGTAAGCTTGCAGCCAGAGGAGCCAGGAGTGCGCCTAGTGGAATGGGAATGAGTCGTAACGAGACCCAGAGAGCGTCAACTAGGGCGCCGATGACCCACAAGGCAAACCCAGCCACAGCCGCGGTCTTCGGCCCTGGGCCGTAGCGCGGACGGATGGCCGTGTAAAGCCAGATGGTCCAGATGCCGATCGCAACGTGCAGGATGGCGGGCAACGCTGGAAATGTGGGGCGACCGGCCGCCTCGACCGCTGCCATCAAATCTGTCTCGCCGAGAGCGAAGACAGCGACAAGCAATTTGAGAAGGTACAAGACGCCGCCCGTCAGTATCCCGCAGAGAAAAACTCGTCCCCAGTTGATTTTTCCCATAACGCCGTCCTATGCCACAGATTGGCGAGGAACCCGGTCGTCGGAAAATATACTCCCAGCGAAAGAGAGTCAATCATAGGGACGGCAGCTCCTTACTGAATCTCGCATAATATAGCTGAGATGGCACGGGGTTTCTGGCAGAATGCCGCGCATGGGCAACCCACGTGGCGTGAAGCTGGATTTCGAGGCGCTCGAGGCCCGGCGGCTGCGGGCTGCCGGCCGCGCGGGGCTGAGGCAAGCGGGACGCCCCGGGCGCAAACCGCGGCTGAGCGCGGCCGCGTTGCGGCGCATCGAGCAGGGGCTCAGGCGCGACTTGTAAATCCACCGCCCTGCCCCATAAACTATTCGGCGAACGGTTCCACTGACCCGTCATTCACCTGTCATGGACCTGTCATGGCCGGCACGTTAGATAAAGCAGCGACGCTCGCGGGGCTCGGGCCCTATGAGATGGTCATCGGGCTTGAGGTGCACGTCCAGCTCAAGACCGCGTCGAAGATTTTCTGCGGTTGCTCGACCCGCTTTGGCGACCCGCCCAACACCCATAGCTGCCCGGTCTGCCTCGGCCTGCCGGGGGCGTTGCCGGTGCTGAATCGCAAGGCGGTCGAGCTTGCCGTGCGCGCTGCGCTCGCTTTGCATTGCGAAGTTCAAGGTTACTCCCGCTTTGCGCGGAAGAATTACTTTTACCCCGATTTGCCCAAGGGCTACCAGATTTCGCAATACGAGCTGCCGCTGGCACGACGAGGCTGGCTTGAGATTGAAGTAGTGCCCGGGGCAGGTGCCCCGGGGCTCGGCGGGGACCGGGAGGAAGTGCGGAAGCGCATCGGCATCACCCGCCTTCATCTTGAAGAAGACGCCGGCAAATCGCTCCACGAAGGCTTTCCCGACTCGGACGCGAAGAGTTACATTGATTTCAACCGCTGCGGGGTGCCGCTCGTGGAAATTGTCAGCGAGCCGGACATACGCACCCCCGAAGAAGCCTACGCCTATCTGACCAAATTGAAGCAGGTGCTCGAATATGCCGAGGTCTCCGACTGCAACATGGAAGAGGGCAGCCTGCGCTGCGATGCGAACCTTTCGTTGCGCCTCAAGGGAAGCGAAGGTTTGGGCGTCAAACAAGAAATCAAGAACCTGAACTCGTTTCGGTACGTGAAGCAGGCTCTTTGGGAAAAGGCCAAGGATTTGAAGGCCAAGCTGGACGCGGGCGAACCGATTGCCCTCTCTACGAGCACCTATGACCCATCCGCCCGGCGGCTGGTGGAGATGCGGGTGAAGGAGGAAGCCCACGATTATCGCTATTTTCCCGAGCCGGATCTGCTCCCGCTCATGGTGGGCGAGTCATGGCGTGAAGAGATTCTCCGCGCCATGCCGGAGTTGCCCGATGCGAAAAAGGCTCGCTTCATGGAGATGTACGGTTTGAACGACTACGATGCCGAGGTGCTTACCGGCAGCCGCGCCCTGGCCGACTATTTTGAGGCGGTGGTGAAGGGAGACGCACCCGCCCCGATGCCATCGGGGCGCGCCAAGGCGGCGGCGAATTGGATTCAAACGGAATTACTCGGTTTGCTCCGGGAGGCGGGAAAAGAGATCTCCGACTCGCCCATTTCCGCTGCTGCCCTGGCTGAGCTCTTGACGTTCGTCGAGAAAGGCACCCTCTCGGGGAAAATGGCCAAGGAAGTCTTTGCTAGGATGTTTTCCAGCGGCGAGCGCGCGCCAACCATCATCGAGCGGGAAGGGATGACCCAGATCAGCGACGCCGCCGCCATCGAGCGTATCTGCCGGGAAGTGATTGCCGCCCATCCCGCCCAATATGCCGAGTACAAAAGCGGCAAGAGCGTGCTCCTCGCGTTCTTTATCGGTCAGGTGATGCGGGCCACCCGTGGCCAGGCCAATCCTCAACTCGTGAACGAAACCCTGAAGAAGCTGCTCCAAGCGTAGTTGGCGACCTGCCCGGTCAAGCGCGTGGCCCGTGACCCGTGACTCGCGACCAGTGAGCCGCATGCTCCGTTCAACCGCCGAGCCCGATCTCGCCCCGCGTTGCCACCGGGGCACGTGCCTCAGGGAAGATACCGACTTTGAAAAAATCGCCGAGCCCCGCGGCACCCGCCGCGGGGGAGATACAGGCCAAGGCGTGCTAAACTAAGGGGATAAGCTACTGGGGTGGAGTGCGTCTGGTAGCACGCCGGACTGTTAATCCGTTTTTCGCAATTTGCATTAACATGCACCTAGCCGCACGAAAGCACAAAAGCCCATTGTTCCCCACTATTTCCAAATGACCGCCTCTAGCATGGCCTTGCATGACTACGCAGCAAAAAGCAAAACCAACTGACACCAAAACTGACACCAGAGAAACCCAAGAATCTGCCTGCAACCCTTCGGTTAACAGTTGCGGCGACGTGCTCTTGCTATGGAGTGCCACGGGCCGCTATCGTGTTGTACCATCAACCGGATAGCTGAGTTTCGAGCAGCCCCACCTTTGCGACCAATTAGCACCATTTCTTGCCGAGATGGGGCACAAAATTGGGCACAGTGCTTCACCCACTGATTGCCGCGGCTCAGCAGTTAGAGTGATGGACTTCATAATGCGGTTCTTTGCAGAGTGGACGGTCACGCCCCCAAAACACGTCAAAGCCCATATCTTTATCCCACCTATGCTCCCTGGGCCCGCCCTCCGGCGGTGATGTAAAAAATTCTGTGGAAATTCCGAAGAGAGGCTGTTTCCTTTCAGCAGGTTGAAGAAAAGCCTAAGAAAGGAGAACACCCTCATGAACGCGAAACCGCATTCACAGTCTAGGAGCCTAGAGGAAGAGCCCCGATCCCTGCGAGAGGAGATTTGGGGTCAGTTCCGGACGGTGCTGAAGCAAGAATTGAAGGGGATGATGGAACAGGCGCTGGAGAAGGAACTGAACGAGCACCGGCAGGCGCGCCCCTACGAGCGCAGCGACGAGCGGCGAGGCTATCGCAATGGTCACTACCGGCGTCGGTTGATGACCGACTACGGCGAAGCGAAAGCGGCGTTGCAGAAGCTCTGGCGGCAGTTGTGCGAGGTGAACCCGAGCGCAGCGCGCAGCCTCGAAGAAGGAATGGAAGAAACCCTCACCCTGCACCGGTTGGGGGTGGCGCCGCTGCTGC
>DATBWB010000198.1 GCA_036514995.1 Candidatus Acidiferrales bacterium | reverse complement strand
TCTGGTTGCCGACACGGTCACTGAATCCATCTGCACCCTGCTCGGCCATCCGGAAACCTGCCCGCACGACAAACCCATTCCCCCGGGCGAATGTTGCTTACGGGCGAGAAACCGGTCCGAGCAGACGGAGCACGCCGGGGTGGAGCCTGCGCCTATCATGCGACTGGATGCGGCCTCGCCCGGAGAACGCTTGCGCGTGGCTTTTATCGCCACCCAGTCTCCGGCGCGGCTCGATCGGCTTGCGGCCTACGGGCTGACCGCCGGGTCAGTCATCCGGCTGGTCGAGACAACGCCGGCGTTTGTCGTCGAGTGCGAGCACACGCAAATCGCCATGGAGCGAGGCATCGCTCGGGAAATCCACGTGGTGCGCATAGGGCCATAGCAGGCCTGCTAGAACATTATCAGTGTTTCCTACCAGTGACACTCAGAAGGAAAAGTAGACCCGTCGGCACAACTGTTCGGCATCGAACCACATCGCGAAACCCTGCCCAAAACCTAACCGTTACGGCATACGAGGCAACCGACCCGCAAGGTCTTCATCGACTACCTGCCTGGTTGGATGTAATATGACGCCTCGAATCCCAACATGACCTGGGTACTGGCGCCAAGCTATAGCGGGCGCGTTTACAACCCTCGGGGAGGCAAAAAATGACAAGAATGTCAGCCAGGGGGCTTGCCTTGGCAAGCGTCTTCACGCTAGCTGTGATCGGATCTGCGCGTTCACCTAAGAGCGAGCACATTCAAGTCACTACCGCCGTCTCTAGCTACTTTTCTGTGAAGTATCAGCAGGCCACATGGTCGAAGATTGTTCCTGAACTGGGCAACGATTCGCCCGAAATAACCATCTTGCGGGTTGACCCGAAGACCCAGGCCACGCACCTGCTCATCCGCAACCCGCGAAAAATCCATGTCCCCCTTCACTGGCACAGCGCGAATGAAACCCACACCATTCTTGCAGGCACTATGGTTTTTGAATGCGAAGGGAAGCGCGACGTACTTGGGCCAGGCTCCTTCAACTACATTCCCGCGAAGATGGTTCATCAGGCCTGGCTGCCGGACGGTGGTTTGGTGCTGATTACCGTTGATGGTGCCTGGGACATCAACTGGGTCGCTGGCGGACCCACGCAGACCGATGTCGGGGTCGATCCTCCGCCTACCCCCTCGAAGTAGAAACAACTGTATTACTTTTGAGTCCTCAACGTCTGGCGTTTTCGTTGGCGCCTGCCCTGACCTTATGATCCTAACGACACTCGAAAAAGAAAACGTCTCGACACGCTCCCAAGTGGAAGTTCTGGAGTTTGAGCCGAATATGCGGCGTGCGTTGACATACCTGTCGGTGCAGGCCTAAGATGCCCACCCACGGCAGGTTCTCTTTCCATGATTGGGCAGACACTGGGCCACTATCACATCCTGGAGAAGATCGGGGAAGGTGGGATGGGCGAAGTCTATCGCGCCCAGGACGACCGTCTGCGCCGCACAGTTGCCATCAAGGTTCTTCCAAAGGAAATTGCGAGCCACGCAGAGCGCCGCGCCCGGATTCTGGCCGAAGCCCGCGCGGCAGCGGCGCTTAATCACCCCAGCATCACGACCATCTATGAAGTGGGTGAAGAGGAGGAGCAAGTCTTTATCGTCATGGAGGTAGTTTCCGGGGAGACGCTGCGGGCGATGCTTTCCGAAGGGCCTCCAGACCCGCGAACTCTCGTTCGCCTTGGGGCGCAGGTGGCCGAGGCACTAGCGGCTGCTCACGCGCAAGGAGTTGTGCACGGCGACATCAAGCCGGAAAACATCGTCGTGCAGCCGGATGGTCGGCTGAAGCTGCTCGATTTCGGCATTGCCCGCCACGTGGCCGCCGAAACCGTCACCCGCACCCGCACGGCCACCATAGCCTCCTGGTTGCCGGAATCACAAATCGCGGGCACGCTTGCCTACATGGCGCCCCAGCAGTTGCGTGGCGAGGCCGGCGACACCCGCGCCGACCTGTTCTCGCTGGGCGTGGTGCTCTACGAGCTAGCAGCCAATCGCCGTCCGTTCCTGGGGCCAACAACGACGGCCTTGGTCACGCAGATTCTGAACGATACTCCGACGCCGTTGAGTGGAATCGCCTCCGGTGTGCCCAGCGAACTGGCGCGGATTGTACACAAGTTACTTGAGAAGCAGCCGGAGCGTCGCTACCAGTCGGCGCGCGAGGTGCAGGTGGACTTGAGCAACCTTAGTCGCGACCTCGAACTTGGGATGGTGCTCCCGACCGTCGTCGCCGGCAAACGGAGGGTTGCCGTTCTCCCCTTCAAGTTGCTGACCCCGAGCGCCGAGGACGAGTACCTGTCGGTGGCGCTGGCGGACGCCGTCATCAATCAGTTGGGGGCAAGCAGCGAGCTGCTGGTGCGGCCGACGAGCACCGTAATGCGCTACGCCAAGCAGCCTATGGACCCCCTGCTCGCGGCGCGGGAGCTGAACGTCCAGGTCGTCGTGGACGGCAGCATCCAGAAGCTGGGGCAGCGGCTGCGCGTGCACGTGCAGGCCTGGAACGCCGCCGACGGCGCAACGCTACTTTCCGGCAAGCACGATTCCGAGCTGAGCAACCTCTTCGGGCTGCAAGACAAAATTGCCGATGGCTTGGCGCGGGCGCTCGGTACGAAACCTACAGCGGGAGGCCCGGCAGAGCCGCCGACGAAGAATCCAGTCGCCTATCAATTGTTCCTGCGCGCAGTGGAACGCCTCCAACGACTGAATCGCTGGGACACACGCACCGCCATCGAGATGCTGGAGAATGCGACTCAGCTTGACTCGCGCTTTGCAGATGCTTGGGCGCGGCTCGCCGAAGCCTGCTTGTTAATGGCGATTTCCTTTGACCCGAATCCGAAGTGGATTCGCCAAGCCGAGCGGGCGGTGCGTCGCGCGCTAGCGCTCGACCCGGCCAATGTAAATGCCCTCTGTGCCCGCGGGCGCGTGCTGTGGGCCCCAGTCAAAGGATTCCAACATCGCCCCGCTGTGCGCGCGTTTGACCAAGCCGTGCGGCTGAATCCAGGTTGCCATCAAGCCTGGCTCTGGACGAGCATCGTTTTTTCCCATGTGGGCTTGCACCAGGAAGCCATCGAAAAAGCCGCCGTCGCCATGGCCACCAATCCCGACGATCCGATGACGATTTTCTCCATGGGCCATTCCAAGCAGTTTGCCGGAGAATTTGAGGAAGCCGAGGAATACTTTGCCCGCATACTGACCCTCGAGCCCTCTCACCTCTGGGGAAACATTTTCTTTCCGGGAATTTCTCTCTACGTCGGCCGCTTGGATCGCGCGGAGGAAAAGATTCGTGTGGCGACGCAACTGGCACCAAAAGACCCCTTGGTGGCGAGCTGGGAAGCTTTGCTCTGGGCCAAACGGGGTGAGCCACGCAAGGTCGAACAGGCGGCGCAGCGAACACTACGTGAAAAGCGCATCTTCACTTATTCCCATCATGCCTATCACGCCGTTGCGGCCGCCTATGCTGTCATCGGAAAAACCGCGCAGGCTATCTCTGTCTTACGGAAGGCCACGAGGATCGGCCTGCCCAACTATCCCCTGTTCCGCGACGACCCGCACTTTGCCTCCCTGCACAACCATCCGCAATTTCTCCGCTTGCTTGCCGACTTGAAGCGCGAGTGGGAAAGCTATAAGCGGGAATTTCGTCGCCCTTGAGCCCCCTGAGTTGACTTGGCTTGGCAGCAGGGACATAGGATCTCGGAGGCGGCGCGCTTTCAAGACCTGCTGCACCCTGTCAGCCTGCTGCCCTTAAAATCGTGCCAAAAGGTTGAGTTTTTGACCCGCACAGAATTCCCGCAACTCTGTTGGTGGAATCAGTAACTTCTGGAAGGGGCTGAAGAAACCCTTTCGGCAGTAGATGAAATGCACGCCCACTGCGGCAGATGAGCTGCTCTGGCCGTATTCAGCGACAGACATGCTAGCCAGCAAGTCTCGTATGCCTTTGGCAAACCTCCGAGCCCGAGACTATGATCTCCCCTGAGCGAGGCATCGCTCTGGAAATCCACGTGGTCCGTACCGGCCCTCTGGCCAAATCTCGGCTGAGCATCTAGAATGATCGGCATGAAAAGGGATCCAAGATTTCAGAACCGTTCGCTATCGCGACTAATAACCCTCTTCGTTGTGCTCGACAGCCTCGCTGGGATGAATTTCTTGGCGGGTGTCGCCCGGGGCCAGTCCCGGCCTGCCGGGACACCTCCCCCGATCCGGGCCGAGCGCGTGCAACAGGATGTGAATTTTCTCGCCGGCCCGGCTCTGCGAGGCCGCGGCAACGGAACCAAAGAGCTCCACAAAGCCGCAAAATTCATTTCTCGTGAGTTCCAGCGCGCCGGCCTCGAGCCCCTGGGCGAGCGCAAGAGCTATTTTCAATCGTTCCCGGTCACGGTGGGCGCCAAACTCGTTGGCCGAAATTCTCTCGAGGCGCGTCGTAATGGATCCATCGAGAAAATCGCCATAAACCAGGACTACCTTCCACTCAGCTTTTCCGAGTCAGGGACTGCGAGCGGCGAAGTGGTCTTTGCCGGTTATGGGATTACCGCGCCGGAGCACCACTACGATGACTACGCCGGGATCGAAGCAAAAGACAAAATCGTGATTGCCATGCGCCATGAACCGCAGGAAGACGATGATAAGAGCGTCTTCCAAGGCAAAGACCTGCCCTCCCATTCCCTGCTGGTCAATAAGATCATCAATGCGCGCAATCA
>DATBWB010000197.1 GCA_036514995.1 Candidatus Acidiferrales bacterium | reverse complement strand
GGGGGCGTGGGTTTCATAGGCGTTAAAATAAGGATTGCCGTTTTTGGTCTTTTGGGTTAGGCTAAGTCATGGAAACCCTACCGCTGTACTCTGAGCAGTGGGATTATGTACGGACCCTCCTCCCGGCCGATTTGGAACACTCGGCGAAAGCCATGCACGCTTTGGTGCGATGCCGCAATGTGCCTGATGCGGAGGCCTTGATGCGGATGGCGCTAGCCTATGCGGTATCCGACTTGTCGCTGAAGGATGTCGCGGCGTGGGCTAGGTCTTCGACCGCTTGGTTTTGTACTTGTACTTGAACTTCTTCCTCGCCTTCTTACGATCAAACTTCCAGTTGATCGTGATGCGTTTCCGATTCACTCGCCGGTTCCAGGCGCGAGTTTCTGCTCGCAGAAACCGAATATCTCCGATCCGGCGCTTCCCCAGGCATTGCCTGGAAAACAGGCCGATCTCCAACTCCGCCTGGTTCAGCCAACTTCCATGCACCGGTGTGTAGTGAACGGTGAACTGATCCCACAGGGATCCACCCGCTTCGGCGCCAAACCGCTCCACCAGCGCCTTTCGGGTGTGTGAACTCAGGTTGTCCATCACCAGATGGATGGTCTGCGCCTCGGGATAGCGATGAGCGATCGACTGGATGAAGTCTGCAAATTCGGGCGACGAGCGGGTCGGGGTTACCTTCGTAAAGTGGACTCCCGCTTGCGGTTCGATGGCGCAAAACACATTGGCCGTTCCACGACGTTCGTATTCATTGTCGCGCTTGGCCACGCTGCCGGGTTTCATCGGGAGGGGATCCCGGACATCGTGGTGCAGAGTCACCGGCTTCTCATCCGCGCAGACGACCGGCTCTTCGGCAGATAGCGGCTTTTCATAGACCTCCAGAACGTCTTCCATCCTTTCGATGTATTCGTCGTCGAGTTCGGCGATGCACCACATTTTTTTCCCGCCACGGCTGCAACTCGTGGTCTTGTAACAAGATCCGGATGGTCTCCCGCCCTATCCCGGAAACCAGCTTTCGTTTCACGGCCTCCTCGGCGATGAGGCGCACCGTCCAGCGGGCACACCCCGCCGGAGGATCGCTGCACACCATGGCAATGATGCGCTGACGCTGGCTGTCGCCGAAGACCGGCGCGGCGCCGGGCCGTTCTTTGTCGTACAGCGCTCCTTTCAAACCTTCGTTGTTGTAACGCCAGCCAATGTCACGCACGCCCTTGGCGGTGAGGCGCAGGTGGCGCGCCACCTGCGGTGGTGTTTGCCCCTCGGACAACTGCAGGAGGGCGAGAGAACGCAAAACGACACGAACCGGCTGCAGGCCGCCTCGCAACACCTCCTCCAACTTTTGCTCCTGCCTGCGAGAAAGCCGAACCTGAAGGCGACGGTAGGTCCGCATGCCCCAGTTTAGATCAAAACATTTCCAATGTAAAACGTTTTATAGTACTTTTTCAAACGGTCGCAGACCTAGCACCTAACACCTAGCCAAAGATATTTGAAATTTTGAGGGCGCGAGCTATCAGCTTTCAGCGTGCAGCGTTCAGCTTTTGGATGAGCGTGGTCGGTGCGCGGCGGTCCTTGTGCTGCTTCGGCCTTCCCGCGGAACCTGGGGCCGCAGCCCAAGGGAACGAAACCTACGGTTTCTTTCCCTTGGAACCCTTTCTTCCCTTCCGGGCTCCCGCGGGCGGCTGTTGACTCCACCGGTCGCCTGGCCCATGATCTTGTTGCTGAAGCAGGATCCAGGGAGGCGACCGATGGAGTTATTCGCAAGGCTGTTCGACAGCCTGCTCGTTTTTGTATACCACTGCTTCGACCGCATCGTCATCCACGGCTACCTGAGCGGCCTGTCGAGGCCCGAGCAGGTGGTCTACTTCTTCCGCGACGTTCTCGGCATCCCGGTGGTGGACAAGGAAGTGCTCAGCCAGCGCACCAACCATTACCGGACCTGGGTGGAGGCTTTCGCCCGCAACCACCACCTCCCGATCGAATGGGCCGACAAGGGAGTGCGCAAGGAGGACTACGTCCGGCCCGCTTTGCGCCGCATGGAGAAGACCCGCGCTTACGGCGTCTATTTCATCTTCAAGAGCATGGAACAGGGCCGCACGTTCCGCATCACCGTGCCGAAGTATCCCACCCAGGACCCCAACCATCGCATTCTCGCGCCCCAGCGGAGTCGCTTCACACATTACTACTTCTACATCCGGGATGCGGTTCTGGGCCCGATCATCGTCCGCGTGGCCAGTTTCTTCCCGTTCCACGCCACCTACTGGCTCAACGGCCACTCCTTCCTGGAGCAGCAACTGCAGCGCGCCGGAATCGGTTTCCACAAGAATGACAACGCCTTCCTCGCCGTGGACGACGTGGTGGCCTTGCAGGCAGCCGCCGATCTGCTAAGCCCCCCGATCATCCGCAAACAACTCGACTACTGGACTTTCCTCCTGGGGCCCAAGTTCTCCAAGAAGCAACGCGCCCGGATGAACCTGTCCCGCTTCTACGCCATCGCGCAGATTGAGTACTGCCGGAATTTCATCTTCAAACGCCACTTCCCGATCCACAAGATCTTCGAACGAAGCTGTGAAATCGGCCTCTGGCGGTTGACGGCGAACCGGATCAGCGAGATCTTCGGCGTGCGGCTGCACAAGAGGCTCCGCGGCAAGCTCGCCACCGTCATCGATCAGATCGAGCACGGCCATCATGTCTTCCGGGCGTACTGGAAAAACGCCTTCCTCAAACAGTACGAGAAGTTCTCCCGCTTCCTCCGCAATGAGCTTTGCTCCAACAACCTGCGCGACTTCGGCCTGAAGAAAGGACTCGATCATCTCGACGCCGTGCGGGAAAGGTTCCAGACCATCACCGACCGCTTCGCCGGTTTCCAAGCTCAATGCCTCAATGTCCATGTGGACTTTCCCCTGCTGCCGCGGCTGGCTCTGCCCGTGACTATCGGTGCGGTCCGCTATCCTGGAATCAAAATCCATGACACCCGGATCATCCGCCTGCTGGAGGTGCTCCTGCACGGCGGCACCACGGTTGGCGGCTGGACCACGAAACAGATTCATCCCGCCGTCCTCACCACGTTCCAGCTCTCCGCGAAGGCCTACGGCCTGAACCAACTCCGCTACGATCTCCGCAAACTCAAAGGCCATGGACTGCTGGAGCGCGATGGCCGCCGTTACGCCTACCGCCTGACCGCCAAAGGCGTTCAGGTGGCGCTCCTGTTCCTGTTCTTCCACAAGCGCCTCTGCGGCCCGCTGGCCAACAGCCGCTTTCACCACAAACCCGATTCCGCACACCAGCCGAACAGCAAACTGGAAGCCGCTTACCACAAAGCTGATAAGGCCATCGAGAACATCATTGACCTGCTCGCCGCTGCCTAATGTTACCCTCCAAATGTTGAAGTATTCTTCTTTACGATCTTCGATTTAAGAATCTAACACCTGGCACCTAACACCTGCCCCCAAGTCAGCTACC